>JAFZYX010000022.1 GCA_017616055.1 Ruminococcus sp. | reverse complement strand
TTTCTGCTGTTCTGCGCTGAAGGCCGACATTTTTTCAAGCATATCATCAGTATCATCGCCTGATTTTGCGTAGTTATACACATCACAGCCTAGATAATCGCCACATATCTCGCCGTAATTATGCTCTACAGCACCTTTTCTAGTAGATCCCGAAGCAATGCTGTCTCCGAGAATTACAATTCCCTTCTTTTCGGGAGCTTTTTCCGTTTCAACAGCGTTTGTTGTAAAGGATGCCATTGTGCTTACACCTACGACTGCTGAAACAAAAGCTGAAATAAATTTTTTCATGTGGATTGCCCTCCTATATTAATCTTATACGCTGATTATATAATATTTCTTAATTATTGTCAAGCGGCAATTTTTACAGAAATCAACCATTGGTCATAAAGCATATTACTTGATTGAGTTGATGTCTATCTGACAAAAATGCGGAGTAAAACTCCGCATTTAGTGACATCTTATTTAGCGCCTTCCATTATAGCACTGAGGATATTTCCCTCCCATGTAAGAGCTCCTCTGTTGAAAATACCAAAACTAGAATCACCGCTCATCTTGCCATTGTCCCAGACAAAGCATTTTATGCCTTTAGATTTTGCGGCGCTTATGTAATAAGTATAGTAACTGCTCCTTGTAGCAGCATCGGCAGCGTTAACACAGCCGAATTCGTCGATTATTACAGGTATTCCCTTATCTATGAACTTCTGCTTTAGTTCTGAGAACTTAGCATCCAACTCTCCCTTGCCACTTTCAGTAAAGGCTGTATCAGCTCCCTCCGCGAAACGCCACGGAGCATAATAATGAACTGTAAATATAACGTTCTTACCACTCGGAACTTCCATATCGTTCAGGGCTAAACTATCAGCAGAAGCCGCATATGATGTAACGATAAGAGTTCTGTCGGCATTTTTGCCGCCGCTTGCGCGAACTGTATCAACAAAGTCCTTTGCGTACTTGTTGACAATCTTGCGCTCACTCTTTGTGCCGCCCATCCATTCCATTGATGATCCTACTGTTCTTGGCTCGTTCATACCTTCGAACATAAGTCTGTCATCATAATCTGCAAAACGTGCAGAAATCTGCATCCATATCTTCTTCAGCCGAGCACTGTTGCTGTCATATGAACTCTCCAAAGGCTTAAACCATATGTAGTCGTCATGGTGCATATTGAGTATGACGAAAAGGCCATCGTTGTATGCATAGTCAACAACCTCCTTGACTCTATCAAGCCATTCAGACTGTATATCATCGCCGTTCATGTGCTCAGCCCACGTTACAGGTATTCTAACAGCATTGAATCCTGCCGCCTTGACAGAATCAATCATTTCCTTTGTGGTCTTCATATTGCCCCAACCTATCTCAGTGTTGAGACCTGTTTTGCCTGTATCATAACTGTCAAAAGTGTTACCGAGATTCCATCCCACCTTTATCTCAGATACGATTTCATTAGCGCTACGGAAGCCGTTTGCGTTATTCGCTGCTATCTCCGTAGCCACCTCTGAAATAGGCTGTACTGCAGGAACAGGGTAATCTCCAGTCCCTGTGCTGAATTTCACACCTACAGTCTTTACGGTAACTGTGGGCTGTTCGCTCCACCAGTATTTGAAAAGTAGCTCGTTATTTCTCGCAATGTAGCCCTTAGCCTTATCAGGAACAAACCACACAAGATCAAGCTCAGAATCGTTAGTAAATACCGCCGTATCCCCCGATACATATTCCCCGTTTGAAGAGCTTATGCCGTATGCTCCAGTAAACTTTCCAAGTCTTCCCCCGGAAGCTATGCTGAATGTAACTACTTCCGGAATCATTCCATCGGGGATAAAATCGAGAGGTATATGTACTGTCTTCTCGCCCTCGGAATAGCTTACACTTTCACCAGATTTGGTGAAACCTTCACCGTCAACTGGCACCTCCCTAGTTCTTTCAAGGGTACAAATGACATTTTCTATTCTTAGGCTGTCGCAGTTTCCCCACCAGTAACCGAACATTACCTCACCACTCTCATGGATATAATCCTTTAACTCCTCTGGGACGTTCCATGTGATTTCTCCGTATGTTCCCTGTGTTGGTGCTGTAAACTCCTCTGACTGAAACCAGCCTGGATGTGTTGCGGCAGGGCATTTATCCTCAACGGATATTCCGCAGCCTCCTTTAAATTCGCCTATATTACTCGTACCATCGCCTGAGTATACGATGAAGGTAAACGATACTATCCTATCCCCCTCATCTATAAGGTCAGCAAGCGGAAATTTCGCCGTATTGCTGCCCTGTGCTCTCCCGATAACTCTCCCATCAGTCATCTGAGTGCCAATCATAGCCGAAACGGTCTCAACTGGGCTTATATGCTCGGTTGCCATCTCTGTAGTTTCCTCCTCAAAAACGGCGGTCGTCACCTCCTGTGTGCCTGTCTCTTTTTCTTTTTCCGACAGGTCAGGCGATCCACCTTTCTTTGCGCATGACACGCCGAGCAGCAGCATAGCTGCGGCTGTGAAGAGCGCCATTGCCTTTTTTCCCATTGTAAATGTCCTTTCCTCCATAGCCTCGATCTCTCTCATCCAAGGCATATTAAAAACACCTATTTTAATTATATCACGCATTTAAGTTATTTGCAATGCATGATTTTGCCTAATATGACCTCTGCCAAAACAACTTTATATAATAATCTGTCAATAACTATATAATTATTTTATAAATAATTATGACAAAATGGTGAAGCATAAGTGGTGAAAGTGTGTCTCTTTGTCAAATAATTGATTACAATTCTCCCTTTTGCTTGACAAAGCATTACCTCACGTGTATAATAATTGTAGAAGTGAAACTTTATCATTCCGCATTAAATAAACGAGTACCTTTAAGTTATGAAAGGATAGAAAATTATGAATATTTCAAAGAAAAAAGCAATCGCGCTGGCGTCTGTTCTCTGCGTAGCATTTTCTTCTCTTATTTCATGTACTGCTAGCAAAGAAGACAGTTCTTCCGATAAAAAAGGGAGCAGCACCAATAGCAGCTCTCAGACAACTGCCGTTACTGAAGGAGGTCAGCCTGTTGCTACGGAGGATTTAAGCCAGATAAAGAACGACAATGGTGCAGTTGTCGCTACACCGTTCCAATCAGGTTCTGCCAAAGACTTCGAAGAAACCGGTTTTCCTACAAATGACGACCTAAACGCTGATGATCCAACTACAAAGGAGCCTGTTACTGAAATCGTAGAGGTAACAGAAGCTAACGGTCAAAAGGCTACCGATGCACAAGGACAGGTCGTTACAGAGATAGTTACAAAGGCACCGTCGGCCGATGATTACGTAAGCAAAACGGATAAGAGGTACTGCCTCTGGATAGATATTTCACCTGATCCTGACACCGAGACAGAATACAAAGGCGTTCCGATAACTCCAGACGGATACGCTTTCAACGATCAAATCGTAAAGATAACATTCAAGCTTAAGGACAATATCCCGGAAAAAGACTACGCAATTAGATTTAACCCTGATTTCTCAAGTCTCCGCGGCGTTCCTCTTAAGCCAACAGTAATCCAGGGTAATATCCGTGTTGGTGGTGAGATTGAAGCACAAGACGTTTCAGACAAGTCAGATTTCGTTGCCTACGGTGACAATATCTCTGCAAATCCTGGCGATACAATTGATTATTACATCAATTTAAAGAACAATCCGGGTCTCGCAGCTATGCTCCTCTGGGTGTACTATGATTCAAACGCTATGGAGGTTCAGAGCATTACTGCTGCAGGTGACTATGCTAAGATAGCCCGTGGCACAGAAACAGGTTCAAGATAATTAGTTTTCAGCCAAAAACCATAAAGAAAGCATTTTGCTTCTTTATGGTTTTTGTTTTGTGCTTTCAACTTAATATATTAAGGCGGAATTATTTTTCAAAAAAGGGTTGACAAATGTAAGTATACCTGATATAATATAATCATACCAAACATATAGGTAATGTGAACATTGTGTGGAGGTACATCATGATTTCATATATTATAGTGCGATGTTGCTGTTGAAAGGCGCATCCCCTTATTCACAACGAAAAAAATTGATCAAAATCATATAAAGGAGATATTATTATGGCAATTTATAAGAAAATTACAGACCTCATCGGTGGCACTCCACTCCTTGAGCTCACAAGCACAGAAAAAAACTATGACCTTAACGCTACTCTCCTCGCTAAGCTCGAATACTTTAACCCTGCAGGAAGCGTTAAGGACAGAGTTGCCAAGGCTATGATAGACGATGCGGAGGCAAAAGGCATACTCAAGGAAGGCAGTGTTATCATAGAGCCAACTAGTGGTAATACCGGTATCGGACTCGCAGCAGTTGCAGCTTCAAGAGGATATCGACTTATCATAACTATGCCAGAAACCATGAGTATTGAACGCCGCAATCTCATGAAAGCATACGGTGCAGAGCTTGTTCTTACAGACGGCTCAAAAGGTATGAAAGGCGCTATCGCTAAGGCAGAGGAACTAGCTCAAGAGATTAAGGGAAGCTTCATACCTTCCCAGTTCACCAACCCTGCAAATCCTGCTATCCATGAAAAAACCACAGGCGTTGAGATTTGGGACGATACAAATGGAAAAGTAGATATCTTCGTTTCAGGCGTTGGTACAGGCGGTACAATTAGTGGCACTGGCGCCTACCTCAAATCAAAGAACCCGAACGTCAAGATAGTTGCTGTAGAGCCCAAAAATTCCCCTGTTCTCTCAGAAGGCAAGGCTGGTCCTCATAAAATTCAGGGCATCGGTGCAGGATTTGTCCCCGAAACTCTCAATACAAAAATCTACGATGAGATAATAACTGTTTCCAACGAGGACGCTTTTGAAACAGGCAAAGCTATAGTGAGAAGCGAGGGTGTACTCGTCGGCATTTCTTCCGGTGCAGCGGTATGGGCAGCAATCCAACTCGCAAAGCGCCCAGAAAACAAAGGCAAGACTATAGTAGCTTTACTTCCTGATACAGGAGAACGCTACCTCTCAACTCCTATGTTTGAATAATATAATTCACCATATACATCTCTCATGCTGTTATACAGCAAAAAAATCCATAAAGAAGTGATATCAAATAGCTTCTTTATGGATTTTAACTTACTAATATTGAACAGTCACAATGCCTTTCGAATTGAGCTCAAAAGGCTTTTTTTCATCAGCATGTAATTCTGAAGACATAAGATAGATTCATTATCAATAGACTTCATGTGAGTGATATTCAACTCATAAAACTAGTAAACAATAAGCCAATCATCAAATTACCTAATAGTTATGCAGTCCCGAATAGACTGCCATAGACTCAGTTAATTGGCTTTTCGTTGCATTAGATGCAGTAATCGCCTGAAATGCTGATACCACGATCAATTATATCCTTGAGGCTTATACCGTCTAGATATTCGTTCACTGCTTTGTAAAGTCCTTCCCATACGAAAAGCGTCGAACAATCGGCTGCCCTCGGACATTCGTTGGGTTCAAAGTCAAGACAGGCTACAGGTGCAAGACTGCCTTCAGTAGCTCTCAGTATGTCTCCTACCGTTATCTCATTGGCTTTTCCCGCAAGCATATATCCTCCCTTGTTACCGCGGTTTGTCCTGAGAAGTCCCGTTTTATTCAACAGCGGAACTATCTGTTCAAGATATTTCTTTGATATTCCTTGTCTGTCAGCAATATCTTTAAGAGATACATATCCCTCTTCCTGATGAAGCGCAAGGTCATATAGCATTCTAAGAGCGTATCTTCCTTTAGTTGATATTTTCATATATGTTCAGCACGTCCTTTCTACATATCTTAATTTTTATTATACCATAGGTTTAGTATGAATTGCAATATCCAAAAGCAAAATAAATAAAAAACTCTCAAAAAATCGCTTATGTGCTCCTCTCAAACCAGATGATTCTAAATGAAACACGTAAAGAGCATAGTATTTATATCATTTTAGAAATATATAGTTATCTTTATATTTTAATATATATTGACATAACCTACTTTATTGTGATATACTAGTATGTACTTTAAATGCAAATACATCGCAATGCGATTTCTTAATAACATGGAGGGAACGAATATGATAGCAAAAAAGACAGTAGCGTTTTTTTTAGTAGCATCACTTATGGCATCACTTTCAACAGGTTGCTTCAATAAAAACAACCTTTCTGACGAGGACAACTTTCCAACAGTCAATACAGAAGAAGTTGCTCCAATAGGCTCTACAGAGATAAAGGGAGAGCTTGGCAAGGCAGTAACAGCAAACAATACTACCTTCACTTTGAGATCGATAGTCGTTCACACTGACAACGCTGCAAATGAGAGGTTCATATTTTTCGATATTGACCTTAAAAACAGCACAAACAACGAATACACGCTGAATACGCTCAACAACTTCTATATAATGCTTAACGACGGAACCAAGGTTTTCTCCGACGTCCGCAGTCAGCTCTATGCAGGAGGCAACATCAAAAAAGACAAATATTTCGTTGATCCTTTCAATATTCCATCAAATGGACAGTTCAGCGGTATCGTAGGCGGATTTATCCTAAAAGACGATATCGACAGCTTCACGGTATGTTTTTTTCCAACAGGAAGCAATCCCAACGACAAGGGAACAGTCATAGAATACAGCATAACTGCCGACGATCTCAAGGAACTCGATTCAACATTACTGAAATAAAGAAAGGGGCTGTAAAAAAACAGCCCTCAAAAACAACACGGTTACCTCTTCAAGTAAAATTTGAAGGGGTAACCGCTTTTTTCATGTTAATTGTTGAAAACTACTCAAATTTCCCGTAAACACGGTATAACGAACAAACACGAAGAAAAAATGCTTTTTTCGCGCTGGTAAAGATATATTTTATTGATAGTTCAGGCGGCTTTCAAATCTGCCTGTTTCTTTAAATGATACTTATGAAGGTTGAAACCACATCAAATAAGACCAAATTCAAGCATAACACTATCAAATCCTCTTCTTCTG
>JAFZYX010000189.1 GCA_017616055.1 Ruminococcus sp. | reverse complement strand
TGCAAATATCGTAGTCGGAACTCAATGGGGAGACGAAGGAAAAGGCAAGATAATAGACATCCTTGCTTCCCGTGCAGATGTTGTTGTCCGTTCACAGGGCGGAAACAATGCGGGTCACACAGTCGTAAACAACGGTGAGGTATACAAGCTCCACCTCGTACCATCGGGTATCCTTTACCCGAACGCTCTCAACCTTATCGGTGCAGGTGTGGTTCTTGATCCAAAGGACTTCATCGGCGAGCTTGACAACCTTGAGTCAAGAGGCATCAAGACTATCGGCCACCTCAAGGTAGACCCACGCGCTCAGATTGTTATGCCTTGGCATATCGCTCTTGACGGTCTTTCTGAGGCTTTCCGAGGCGGCAAGGACATCGGTACTACAAAAAGAGGCATAGGACCTACATATATGGACAAATACGAGCGCTGCGGAATTCGTATGTACGATCTTGTTCATCCCGAAGTACTCGCAGAAAAAATACAGTCCACCGGTAAACTTAAAAACGAAATTATCACAAAGGTTTACGGCGGTCAGGCATTCGACCTCGACGCTGTTACAAAGGAGTACACTGAGTACGGCAAGAGACTACTCCCCTATATGGATGACGTTTCTGTACTCACATTCGATGCTCACAAGGCAGGAAAGACCATAATGTTTGAAGGAGCACAGGCTACTCTCCTCGACATCGACTTTGGTACATACCCATACGTTACATCATCGCATCCTCTCTCTGCAGGTGTATGCGTAGGTACGGGCGTAGGACCCAAGGTCATTACCAATATCATTGGAGTTGCCAAGGCTTATACAACTCGTGTCGGCAAAGGTCCTTTCCCGACAGAGCTTGATGACGCTACAGGCGATCAGATAAGAAATGTTGGCGGTGAGTTCGGCACTACCACTGGTAGACCGAGAAGAACCGGTTGGTTTGATGCTGTTATCGTTCGCCACTCTGTAAGAGTAAATGGTCTTGACAGTCTTGCTATAAATAAGCTTGACACTCTTGCTAACATCGACACTCTCAAAATGTGTGTAGCTTACAAAAAGCCAGACGGAAGTGTTATAAAGGAGTTTCCTCCTACGCTTGAAGAGCTTGAAGGCTGCGAGCCAATATATGAAGAGTTCCCGGGATTCACTGAGGATATCTCAAAGTGCAGGAGTTTTGACGAACTTCCCGCTAACTGCAAAAGCTATATAGCTCGTCTTGAAGAACTGGTTGGTTGCCATGTAAGTATGGTTGGCATAGGTCCTGATAGAGCTCAGATTCTTGAAAGATAATTATATTTGCGTTCAGCCGCTTCGGCGGCTGTTTGCTTATAAAAAATATTAATTCATACTATATGGGGGGATACAAGTAATGAAAAAACTGAATAAAATACTGATCGCAGCTGCAGCTACTGCAATGTGCATTGGCTCTTCAGCTAATGTATATGCTGCTTCAAATACCGAAAAACTAACGTATACACCTGTATATGCTGACACATTTTCCATGTCATACAACGATAATGCACCTCGTTTCTCCGGCATTGATGCTGCAACCGAGTATGTCAAAACCCAGCTCAAGCAGCGCAATGAACAATTCGACCTTATAGTTACTGACTGGGCACCGGAAGAGGGCAGCGACGACAGTGCTTTTGATACCATAAACAAAAAACTTACTATCCTTTCCGACGATCCTGCTGAGGGACCATACCTTTACATGTGCTCGACAAACACAGTAAGCAGCATATACGCTGATGACGGAGAATATTTATCTTATTCAGTTAAGTACAACACCACTGCTGAACAGGAGAATGAAGTCACAGAGGCTGTGAACAAACTCAAGGAAGCTCCTGAGTTCAAAGCAGCAATGGAATCAGACGCCTATGATCGCATCCTTTGGGCTTACGATACTGTGATTGCTGGTATGAATCTCAATGATAACGTTATTGCTCCAGAATACAGTTCTGCCTACAGTGCTATAATAGGAAAGAATGCCAATGAGACAGGTCAGATACATCTTCTGATAAGACTTCTTCAGGAAGTCGGCATTCAGCCTTCTCTTTACATATCAAATCTACGAAGCATCACAAATGACAGCGCAGACTACCATGTTCTCTGTCTTGTGCAAGTAGACGATATATTCTATTTTCTTGACCCTGTATGGGATTACGAAATGGGTGGCAACAAACACCGTTTCTTCATGAAGGGATATTCCGATCTTGACAACGAAAACGATGGCAATGAGGAATTTACCCATGTCCATCTATTTCAGATATTCAATATTCCTATTGAGACTATTCTTGATGGATCTATAGTTGCCAAAAATGCTTACATAAGAAGCTGTGAGGATGGCGACGTAAATAACGACGGTGAAATAAACGCTGTCGACGCTTCAATGATTTTAAGGGAATACGCCTTGCTTTCTAGCGGTAAGTCCAAAAGCTTCTCGGCTGCTCAGAAAAAAGCTGCCGATATTGACGGAAATGGAATTACCGATGCTGTGGATTCTTCCCTTACTCTTTCCTATTATGCCTACGTTTCTACTCTTGGAAGCGAAAATGCACCTGAAAGCATAAAGGAATACATAAAAAAATAAGAATTCCCGTGTAAAGGGGGGATCAGTATGAAACTGCCCATAAAACTTACCGCATTACTGTCATCATTTGTCCTAGCTGCCTCAGCCGTTCCGGGCACTGCAGCTGCAGTACAGATATCAGCACCCGAAGTATCGCAGACTTACGTTCTCGATTCCGAGGACGAGGTCGTTCTGCAGATAAGACAGTATCTTAAGGAACACATCGAGAATTTTTCGGTAACAGTCCCAAATAATGGTATTTCACGAGATGAAATAAGCTATCAGTTGCTTTATAAAGCATTTGACGAAACAGGCAACGGTGACGAAGGTGACTATCTTAGATTTGCAGTTAAGGGTTTTAAATGTACTATTGTTAAGGTCAACGACTCTCTTCTTAAGCTCACATATGACGTCGGCTATTACACCACGCCCGAGGAAGAAACAGCTCTTACCTCAAAGCTCAACGAGGTAATGAACGAAAAGCGTTTCGCCAATATTGCAGGAGATTTCAATAAAATACGTAGCATTTACTATTTTGTTACCTCCTCTGTAACCTACGCTGAAGACGAGAACGACCCTTACGCCTATACTGCGTACAACGCCCTTTTTAACGGTACAGCTGTATGCCAGGGAGTTACACAGCTTCTGTACCGAATGTTCAACGACTGCGGAATCCCTTGCCGTATCATTGCAGGATTGTCCCGTGACATTAGTAATATGAAGGAAGGTCATCACGTTTGGCTCATTGTCAAACTCGAAGGGCAGTATTACTATCTTGATCCCACATGGGACATGAAGTTTCAAGGACGTTCCTTCTACTATTTCCTTAAAGGCACAGACGATTTTGACTCAGCTACTCCATCGCTCATGCACATCGCAACAAGTGAGGATCAGAAAACCTTCCCAGACTATCAGTCGGATGAGTTCAAAACCGCTTATCCTATAGCAAAAACCGCTTATCCTATCCCGAAATACAGTTATGGCGATATCAACGGAGACAAAATAATTGACGCAATAGATTCTTCTCTTATTCTTTCTGAATATGCAAGACTATCAAGCGGAGGAACAAGCTCTTTTAGCCAATCTCAAGCGAGCTATGCTGATATAGATCACAGCGGCGTTGTAGACGCTGTTGACGCATCCTTAGTTCTATTATATTATGCAAAGGTTTCAAACGGTGCAGAAATAACTCTGTCCGATCTTATTAAAAATCATTGATCGAGGTGTTGAATATGAATGATGAAAAGAATTTAGCAGGCGGCATTCCGGAAGAGATCAATTATTCTTCCGAAAACGAAAAAAAAGGTGCTCCCACAGGAGTTTCCGCTCCTGTCCTCGACGACTTCGGATATGTTGCTCCTTCAGATAAGAAGGACGGTCCTACTGGAGTTGCTGCACCCGTACTTGACGATATGTCTACATATACTCAGAACACTGAGAAAAAAGGCGCTCCCACAGGAGTTTCCGCACCCGTACTTGATGATGGCATGCAGTATTCTCAGGTTTCAGAGAAAAAAGGCGCACCTACAGGAATAGCAGCGCCTGTGCTTGATGACGGAGCCCCGTATGTACGTGAAAAGCTTGTTATGACTGATCAGGATGTTATAAATGGCCTCACCCCTGAACTTAAAGCTCGTTTTGATTCGCTCCCTGCCGACAAGCAGCAGCAGATAATCGACATGAGAAGAACTCAACTAGGCGCAGTTGCTCCTCCTGTGGAGATACAGGCTCCCATACTTGACGATGACAATTACACTCCTCCTCAGAAAAGGGAAGAGCCAAAGCAACCCGAGGCTCCCATAACGGCTCCTAAGCTTGACGATGAGCCTGAGCCCCCGAAATATCAGCCCAAATATGTAGACGAGGATCTCGAAAGGGCAAAGGCCGAGGCTTCAAAGAAAGCTGTATCTGCTCAACTTGTTTCCGAACAGAAGGACTCAAAAGCAAGTCTGCAAATGATGCTTGAGCTCAAGGAGCAGGCCCGTCAGCAACAAGCAGAGAAAGGCTTCAAGATAACAGCTGTACTTGCCGTATTAGGAATCGTGGCAGCTATTCTGTTCTATATTCTTTATTCTGGTGCAGGAGTATTTGCATATAAAGGCGAACTTGGAGGGGTCAAGGAAACCGTTCAACAGTCTGCTGTATATATTGCCGCTTTAGTCGGAATTCTCTCTGTTTCCCTTATCGCAGGCATAGGCGGTCTGAAAACTCTTACATCTATCGTAATGCTCCTTTTCGGTATAGTTCAGATTGTTCCCGGTATCATGATGATTTCCCAACACGAAGGCGCAATGCCGCTGGTAATACTCTTCTATGTTATACCTCTTGCAATTTCATGGACAATCTTCTTCCTCCTCGCAGGAAGCGAAAGCGTTGGACTTTTCTTCAGTAGAAAGAAAGAATAAATAGCTGTTCTTCACTAAAAGCAATCCGTCCGCATTGTAACATTACAATGCGGACGTTATTTTTACCATTATTGATCTTCCTTTTTTATACCGAATATTACTCTCAGCAACCCAGAGATAAACTTAGGACTCTTTATAACAACTATCTTCATATGTACTCACTCCTTTGATGATATATTACATTATATTCATCAAAGTTTAATTTGTTACTTCTTATCAGTGAGAATTATCAGTGCTAAGCCGTGCTTGATACGCAATAATGCAGCATCATCTGTTATCTCATTACTAACACCTATAGGAAATGACTGAACCATAAGATAGTCCTCAAGTGGATATTTCACTCCGCGGAGATAATCTATACCTATGCTGTCGGAAAGTGCAAACACTGACATATACAAGCTTGCGCCTCTGCTTTTGTAGGAAACCTCACCGTCATCTGCAGTCTGTATCATAAGTATGCTGTCGCCATATATTTTAAGATCACACCCCTGCTGAACAGCGTATATCATGGTCTGGATATTAGCTATAGTGTGCTCTATACGACTTCCGCCAAGTGCTCCAAAAAGATCTATATCTTTGTAGCCAAGTTCGATGGCTTTTTTTACGGCCATAAGAGTGTCTGTGTCATCCTTTTCAGGAATGCTTGCAATTATCTCCACATTTTTCGGAAGCTCATCAGTAAAAGAATCAAAGTCACCTGTAATTATATCAGGTTTTATCCCAAGTTTTTTTGCAGTATAATAGCCGCTGTCAGCACAAATTATACAATCGAAGCGCTCCCAGTATTCATAGCTTTTGTACTGCTCCTTGTCAGGCATATCACCGCCTGCGATTATTGCACACTTTCTCATTTCAGTTCCCACTCCTTAAGCTGTTTCGCTTCTTCGTACATGGTCTTGTAGCTTTCATGACGACTGCGCGGGATATCACCTCTCTCAACAGCTGCCACTACAGCGCATCCTTTTTCACAGAGGTGAGCACAGTCTCTGAAACGACACTCATCTGTGAACTCGTCAAACTCCCTGAAACATCCCGCAAGCTCCTCTTTGCGGATAATATCATAGCGATTTGTATCAAATGTGGAGAATCCTGGAGTGTCCGCTATGTAACCACCGCCGCTGAGTTTATAGAGCTCAGCATGTCGTGTGGTATGCCTGCCTCTGCCAAGCTTTCGGCTTATTTCTCCTGTAGCAATGTTCAGTTCAGGATCTACAGCATTCAAAAGAGTCGACTTGCCTGCTCCAGAGTTGCCCGTAAATGCACTAATCTTTCCCCATAGCATTTCTCTGACTGCTTCAACAGAAGTCTCATTATCGTAATTGACTTCCTCAACTGCTATGCCTATTCGCCCATATATCTCATGGATTGGACGACTATCGCCTAAATCTGTCTTAGTGATAACCACCACAGGAGTTATACCCTTGTATTCTGCGATAGCTATAAACTTATCAAGTATCAGGTAATTCGGTGCAGGTTCACAGGTGGACACTATAAAAATTAGCTGGTCAAGGTTTGCAAGAGGAGGTCGTATAATACAGTTTTTTCGCTCGGATATCTCTGTTATCACGCCGTTTTCGACGTCAACATAGTCACCTACGCAGGGACTTATCCCCCTGTTGCGGAAAACGCCTCTTGCTTTACACTCATATATACCGTCAGGGGACTCTACAGTGTAGAGTCCCCCTAAGCATTTTATTATTATTCCGCTGAACTTATCGTTCATCAATACCAACGCCAAGTATTGCCGGGACCTGTCCAGTCACCGTTAACACCATCCTCGTAAGGAACCCATGAACCATCTGAGTTCCAGATACCGTTTTCGCCTGGCTTCTTAGAATCATCACCCGATGAACCCTGCTGCTGAGTTGTTGTATGAGTTGTTATCTCGGGAGTAGCTGTTGTAACAGGCTCTGTTGTCGGAGGCTCCGTCTCCTTAGGCTCAAATCCGTCTACGGAGTTGAATGCATTCCATACGTCCTCTGAATCTCTAGTAAACCTGTTGTTTGCAAAATCAAAGGTGTAAGTTCCGAGCGGTGCTTTCTTATTTGTTGTAAGGTTTGTGAGGTAAGCCTTTACTGTTACATTCTTACCTGAACCATCAATAACTGTTGAGTAGCTGTTGCCCATTTCAGGACAGAGAATAGTTCCAGATGATTCAGATGTTGTCTTTTTGCCATCGTTAAGAATAAAATCGATACTGAAACGTCCGTATGCTTCATTCGGGAAGTTTATGCTGAAATCAACCTTACCGTCTGGGATAGTACCATCACTGAAGTAAAGTATGACTTCGTCACCTGCCTCAATCTTTGTGCCTTTTTCTGGCTCCTGACGAATTACCGTATCCTTTTTCTCATAAGAAGGCTCGGGTTCTGTCTTAACCTTGAGCTTCTTGTAACCTGCCTTAACGGTTGCGTCCTTAAGCGGTATACCCACATAGTCCTCCATTGTCATCTCCTCAGCATTAACACCGATACTTACATAGAGGATTACCTGTGAACCCTTAGGCACTTCTTCGCCCTCCTCAGGTGAGGATTTGATAACGTAGTTCGCCTTTACCTCTCCGTCCGAAGTCTTTACAATCTTCGGCTCGAGACCTCTATCCTTGAGCTGTGACTTGGCAAGATCAACATTGATGTTGTTAACATGAGGAACCTCTACAGTCTGTGTACCGAGACTAAGAGTTACCTTACATACATCATTCTTTCTGAAAACGTCACCTGGGTCAATACTCTGCTTGATAATAGTATTTACATCTGCTTCGTTATACTCTGAACCACTTACTTCAAAACGAAGAACATCTCCGTACTCCTGTGCTACAACGTTATAGTTCTTGCCAATAAGGTTAGGCATTGTCTTGTTATTTCCGCCAACTATTCCATTTCCAGTAAAATAGTGGCTTATCATTGAAGCTATGAATATTACCGCAACGATGATAACAACAACAACAACTGCCGTAAGAACAGGAACTACCAGTGAAGAACGTTCTTCCTCCTCATCTTCATCGTCTTCGTCGTCATAATCGTCGTAATCGTCATATTTTGAAGGCTTATATGAGTCTTTGTGCTGCTTTGAGACTTGACCGCCTGATGAATAGCCGCCGCCTGATGCGCTTCCTGCTAAAGCTGCTGCCATTGCAGGCGCTCTGTTGTTAACCTTAGAAGCGTAAGCCTCTGCGACCTCCTGTCTGCTCTCAGACTGTCTCTCTGTACCTGCCGCATCATCGAGAATATCAGCTGTATCATCGCCCTCTTCAGCATAGTAACCGAAAGAGATGCTTGGATCTGCCTTGAATGCTTCGATATCACTTATCATTTCTGCAGTTGTCTGATATCTGTCCTCAGGAGCCTTTTCCATAGCTCTGAGAACAATCTCCTCAAGACCGTCAGGAATATCTGGATTAATAGCTCTCGGACGCTCTGGAATATCGTGCATATGCATAACTGCAATAGCAACAGGATTATCACTGTCAAATGGCTTTTTGCCAGTGAGCATCTCATACATCATAGCGCCAACAGAGTAGATATCACTCTTTGCATCAGTAACACTGCCACTTGCCTGCTCAGGGCTGATGTAATGAACACTTCCGATCGCCTGATCTGTAGCTGTCTTACCTTCTTCGCGTGCAAATTTCGCAATGCCGAAGTCCATGACCTTAATAGTTCCGTCAGTAAACATCATAATGTTCTGCGGCTTGATATCACGATGAACTATGCCCTTGTCATGTGCATGCTGTAGAGCGCGGAGTATCTGTATAACAAAGTGCACAGTATCTTTCCATGTGAGGACCTTTTCCTCCTCGATATACTCCTTCAGCGTAATACCGTCAATGTACTCCATTACGATATACTGTATCTTCTCTGAGAAGCCTACATCATAGATTTTAACGATATTAGGGTGAGAGAGCACTGCTATAGCCTTAGATTCGTTTCTGAAGCGGCGAAGGAATTCCTCGTTCTCAGCATACTCCTTTTTCAGTATTTTGATAGCTACTGTCTTGTTGTCAATCACGTCGACGCCCTTGTATACCTCAGCCATGCCTCCGACGCCGATAAGCTCGGTAATTTCATATCTACCATCGAGCTTTTTGCCAATATTCTTGTCCATTTCCTTTCCTCCTGCGTTAGTCAGAAATCACCGCAACTGTTACATTGTCGCGGCCGCCCTTGGAGAGCGATAATTTGATAAGTTCGTCTGCAACATCATCAAAATCTGAATTTAGTATGACGTTGTATATTTCATCGTCACTGCAATATCCCGACAGTCCATCGGAACACAGCAGCAGACTGATCTTGTCCTCATAATCAAGCATAAACGTGTCGGTAACCACCGTCTTTTCGACACCTACCGCCCTGACGAGCATATGCTTCTGAGGGTGTACCTCCATTTCCTCCTC
>JAFZYX010000188.1 GCA_017616055.1 Ruminococcus sp. | reverse complement strand
GCTGCTCTGCCTAATCCTTCGCTGATGTCGTTAGCGATATCTATAACAGACATTGCACTTCCGTATTCTTTTACGGATCCATCTTTTAATGTGATTTTCATTGTATCGTTACTCTCCTTTCGAGATTATATACTGATATTGAACAGCATATTTAAAAGTCCCTTCCGAAACTTAATGTTCCGAAAGGGACAATTATTCCCTTTTTCACGTAGCAATAATTTTAACATTTTTTCCTGTAAAGTCAAGTCTAAAGTTTGTTTTTTGGAAAAAATCTTGATTTTTTCGTTAAAAGATAGTAATGTATACGGGAAGGAGCCGCAAATTTGCGGAAAAGTATTGTACAATATATGATATCCCATAATATAAATAAACGGAGGGTGCATAAGATCCCGGGACTGCTGCTTATCCTGGCCATGATCCTGTGCCTTGCGGGGTGTTCAGGAAGTAAAGACACTACACCCAAGACCATGCCCGCACCGGATACAGACGCAGGCTATCCGGCCACTCCCGGTCCTACCATACAGGATACTACAACGGTAGCTCCCACGGCACCTTTAAGTACCGATGCCGAAATAACCGGAACGGATGGTCCGACCGCTACCGACATACCGCATTATATAGTAGTCCTTGACCCCGGACACGGAGGAAACTTTATCGGTGCATGGTACGATGACAGGATAGAGAAAAATCTTACCCTCACAATGGCTAATTACATAAAAGAATACCTGTTGGAGAACTACAACGGTATCGAAGTCTACTTTACAAGAGATACCGATGTGGCATTAAACGGGGATATAAAGATAGATCTGGAGCAAAGAGCGGAGGTCGCAAAAGGATATAATGCCGACTACTTTGTAAGCCTGCATTTTAATGCATCAGAAGCACACGAACTGCACGGTGCTACAGTATATGCATCGTTCAGGGACAATGTAGCTGAGAAAAGCCAGGGAATAGCTGCTTCTATCTTGGAACAGCTTGTGGCTTTGGGCTTAAAGGACAATCTGGTTAAAACAAGAAAAAGCCAGGATTATTACGCAGAAGACGGCAGCCGGCTTGACTACTATGCAGTCATCCGTCATAGTGCCGCACGTGATATCCCCGGAGTTATCGTAGAGCACTGTTTCATGGACAACGAGATCGACAAGCAGTTCATGAATACCGACGAGAAGCTGAAGACCCTCGCTATCGCAGATGCGGAAGGTATCGCGAAGTACCTGGAGCTTCCACACAAATGACATAAGGTGGCAATAAGGTGGTAGTCCGCTCATCAGAGGGACGGTTCTCTAATCGAAATGTATGTTGACGACTCGGGCGTGGAGATATCTTAATATCGTTTACAAAACAATAATATAGGACTCGTGACGTACGGCACGAGGTGGCAGTCGCAACGCGACTGACGGAGTCCTCATGCCACGGCTCCGTTTTGCGAAGCAAAATGGAGTACCCCGAGATATAGTAATGGCTCTGTCCAGGATGTTGCCCGGACAGAGCCCTTTTAATTATCCACGATATTAAGATATCTCCACAACCATCGTTTTTTTAATCAGAGAACCGTCCCGCTGATTGACCCCGATCAATTACAGCATATGTGCTCTTAAATACTCGGGTGTCTCAGCTGAAAGAAGTGCGGGAGGAACATCAAGTACTGTCTTGCAGCCTGAAATGCCGTCCTTGTTCATGCGGTATGCTGCTCTTGCAAAAGCTACGAGCACTGATGCAGTGAACTCGGGGTTGGAATCAAGCTTTAAGCTGTAT
>JAFZYX010000021.1 GCA_017616055.1 Ruminococcus sp. | reverse complement strand
TTTTCGAGGCTCTATCCTGAAAGCGGAGAAGTACGTATATTTACGGCTCCGGGACGAACTGAGATAGGGGGGAATCACACGGATCATCAGCATGGATGTGTACTTGCAGCGGCTGTGAGCCTGGATATCATCGCAATGGTCTGTTTTAACGATGATGATGTTATACGTCTAAAGTCCGATGGTTACGATGCCATTGAGATAAAGCTCAGCGATCTTAAGCTGAAAAAGAAGGAAAAAGAAACTACTGCGGCACTTGTTCGTGGAATTGCCGCAGGTTTTAAGGAGAAAAACGTGAAAGTTGGAGGCTTTGATGCATACATGACTTCGGATGTTCTCAGCGGAAGCGGTCTTTCTTCATCTGCAGCTTTTGAGATTCTTGTCGGGACTATCATTAATGCTGGCTTCGGTGATGGAAGTATTGAAGCAGTTGATATTGCACGTATCGGGCAGTTTGCAGAGAATACTTATTTTGGCAAGGCGAGCGGACTCATGGATCAGCTTGTATCAGCAGTCGGCGGATTTGTTTCTGTTGATTTCGCAGAACCGGATAAGCCTGATATACGACACGTTGGTTTTGATTTTGAACGTTCCGGTTATGCTGTCTGTATTACAGATACAAAAGGCAGTCACGCAGGCTGTTCCGATGAGTACAGCGCTGTTTCAACTGAAATGAAGCATGTTGCAGATGCTCTCGACTGTGAGTTCCTGCGTGAAGCTGACGAGGACGAGTTTTATGAAAGAATTCCTGAACTGAGAAAGGTATGCAGTGACAGGGAAATTCTCAGAGCGGCGCACTTTTTTGACGAAAACAGGAGAGCTGTTGCGGAGGCAGAAGCACTTTCCGATGGAGATACAGAGTGGTTCTTCGAGCTTGTCAACGAATCAGGAACTTCCTCGGCTGAGCTCCTGCAGAATCTGTATCTGTGCAATAATCCGGAACAACAGCAGATCCCTCTTGCAATAATGCTGAGTAAGCGCTTCCTGAAGGGAAACGGAGCTGTCCGTGTTCACGGAGGCGGTTTTGCAGGTACGGTACAAGCTTTCGTGCCAAGCTACCTGACTTCAGACTATGCTGCAGAAATGGAGCGTGTTTTTGGCGATGGCAGTTGTTATGTGCTTTCAGTCAGACCTGTCGGAGGGTATGAGCTTAAAATTTAGCTTCAGTAATGGTGCTGTCAGGATATATATTATCTGCAGATTGCCTATACGCAATGTCATCAGACCTGACGCAATGTTCCATATCGCGCATTTGTATTCAGCCATTGATATGGACTAAGCAGTGTGAACATTTTAGAATACTATATTCTGTTACGTTATATATTAAGAAACTATGATTTGCCGGAGGATTATAAAAATGAACAGCTTCCCTGAATTCATGAAAAGAGATGAAAACAAAATACCATCAGAACAGCAGAACACTCCCGATATCGAAGGTTATTACTATACGGCTCCTGATGGAAGTCAGATGGCTTTCTGGACATGCAATGAGGACAGAGTTTCCAAAGAACACGTTCATGATTACGACGAATACATGATTTGTGTGGAGGGTGAGTATACCGTTATTATTAACGGTGAAACCACTGTTCTTCACGCAGGAGATGAATTATTCATACCCAAAGGAGCTCTTCAGGGTGGAAGCTGTAAGGCAGGCACGAGAACTATCCACGCTTTCGGCGGAAAGCGAATAAAATGAGGTGTGGATGTGTTTGAGATCAAAGAATATTCTGCGGATATGAAAGATAAAGTTATCGTTTTCCTGAGTAAGGTCTTTATCGAGTCAGGCAAGCCTTTTGAGCCTGAGGGCAGACATTGTGCATTTGCTGATATTGGACGGCATTTCGCAGGATTCTGGTGTCTGTTCAGAAACGATGATGTCGTCGGAACTGTGGCTGTGAAAAAACTGAGCGATACGGATTGCGAGCTGAAAGGACTGTATGTTTACAAGGAGTTCCACGGCATGGGGCTAGGCCGCAAACTAGCGGAAACTGCTGTGGATTTTGCCAGAAGCAAAGGCTTTGATAAAATACTGCTTGATACAATTTCAACCTATGAAAAAGCAATGAGACTTTATGAAAAAATGGGGTTCCGGTGCATTGAGCGCTATAATAACAACGAGAGGGCGGATGTTTTCATGATGAAGGAACTTAATGTTGAAGCGGTTGTCCGGGAAGTAACTAATGAGGACTTTGACGGGCTGATGCGCCTGTATATGGAGCTTCATGATAATCCGTTTCCTGAAAAGGACAGCCGGGTGATGTCCATATGGGAACGTATTCTCGGAGACCAGGATCATCATATAATAGTCGCTGAGGTTGACGGAGTTATTGCGGCTTCATGCGTATGTGTGATAATCCCGAATCTTACACGCGGTCAGCGTCCATATGCCTTTATTGAGAACGTTGTGACTTCCGCACATTACCGCAGAATGGGTCTTGCTACGGCTTGTCTTGACTATGCACGGGAGCTGGCCAGAAATGAGAACTGTTACAAAATGATGCTGCTGACAGGCTCAAAGGAGCGCGGAGTTCTTGAGTTTTATGAGAAGGCGGGATATAACAGCAGCGATAAGACAGCTTTTATTCAGTGGCTTTGAGGTGAGCAAATGATACTTAGAGAGTTTAAAGACGATGATGCTGAAAAGATAGTGAAATGGATAGGAAGTGAGAGGGATTTCCGCCTCTGGAGTGCGGACAGATACGACAATTATCCTATAAAGCCTGATGATATGACGGCTATGTATGACAAATGCGGCAAAAACGGGACTTTCTTTCCGATGACTGCCGTTGAGGAGAATGTTATCGGACATCTTATCCTGCGATATACAGACGAAGAATGCGAAACTGTCCGCTTTGGCTTTATTATCGTGGATAATGCGTCGCGTGGCAGGGGAGCAGGCAGGAAGATGCTGGAGCTTGCCAAGGAATATGCAGTGAATACGCTGAATGCGAAGAAACTCACCTTAGGAGTTTTTGATGTGAACATTGCGGCACTCAGATGCTACAGGGCAGCTGGCTTTAACGAGGTGGTGCAGGATGAAGAGATTTACGAGATACTTGGTGAAAAATGGAAATGTATAGAGATGGAATGTATTCCTGTGAAACAGTTCTGAGTATATATAATAAGGTCAGAAAAATGCAGGATGATATGCTGTAAAAAGAGCAATAAACGACTTGCAATTTCAACAAAAATATTTATAATATAAGTATAATTACAGGCAATACCATAGAGAAAATGGGGGCAGTAATTAGTTTGGGCGGATATTTAATCGGGCAGCGTTTGAAGTTAGATGAACGTTTGCTTTTATTTTGCTGCCTGAATTATGCTCTTATGATGGTGTTGCTTTTTTCATTTGAGGAGGGACAAAAATGGATTTATCATGGAAAAAATACGCGGCTGTTTTTACGGCGGCTGTATGCCTGCTAATCCCTGTAACGGAAACGGAGATAGCGGGAGCAGCTGACGGCAACGGATTCGCATGGGGCAGCAGTACCGACGGAAATGGTTTCAATGCTGATATCGGATGGGGGTCTTGGGAAACCGGTTCAAACGATATGCAGGGTTTCGGTTGGATTCTTGATGAGGAAAAGGAAGACGAAGTTAGCCTTTATGTTACGGAAACTCCTGATCCGACTGAGGAGGAACTGAAAGCCGACCACATCAGCGGACAAAATGGCGCTATGTTTTATAGCATTGACAAAAAGAGTGGTGAGAATGGAGATTTTTCTTTCAGCAACAGCATACAGGATGGTTTCAAGGCAAGCTGGTCTGATCTCGAGTCTCTTACTATCGAAAAGGGAAGAAGCTTCAAAAAGCCCATGAGCGATGTGTATTTTGATGGCCTTTCAGTGGATTACAAGGTTATACTTGAGAATTTTACCGGAGAGCAGTTTGATATCGGTGCTAAATGCCAGATTGGAGTCAGGGGCGATTATCTATATATTTTCGATCATTTCGGTGAATATGTGCCTGACGATGATATGGATGAGTTTGAGCCCTATGAGGTAAACGGAAAGACATATCGGATTTACAGAAAGCAATATATTGAAAATATCGATGGTGCAGGTGAGTTCATCCACGAGAATTACTATATGGTATGCGAGAGAAATATCGAGGATCTCATTTCGGATCCTGCCATTGTGTCATCAGTAATAATCAAAGATCTTACGAACAGAATAGGCGTATCATACGTTATTCCACCGCTTCTAAGTTGCAGTTTTTATGTTGATACATTCGGTGGCAGCGGAGATATGGACGTGAAATATATCCAGGTAAATGCCAAATCCAGACCTGCCTACGCGGGAATGTATCCATGGAACACTGGTATATGGGGAAATAATGAAGGGGACGACGAAGATATTCCGTGCTTACTCTATCCTGATGAGGATGAATGTTATAACTTCAACACCGGAACAAGGTTGCCTCAGGGAGGAGATTTAAACAGCTTTATCGGTGGTACCGATATGGTTTGTGTGAATGATTTCGGAAACGGCGATAACAACTCGCT
>JAFZYX010000020.1 GCA_017616055.1 Ruminococcus sp. | reverse complement strand
GGCTATAAGAGAGCAAATAGCAGAACAGTACGCCAAAATGTCACAGGAGCAGCTAGGTTCTCTCGGAAATGCGGAACTTGCTGTAATGCTTGATTCTGCTGAGATTAGCCTTGACAATTATGGAGTTATTTTTGAGAAATATACTCCAGAGGAGATATCTGATTCCTCATATGATGATGTACTCAAACTTCTTGGAGTTGCTGATGAATCAGATCCGTCGATAATTCGTATATTTGCAAGCAGTTTTGAAGACAAGGACGAGATTGCAGATGCTATAACGCGTTATAACGATGGAGTTAAGGAAGCAGACGTTATACATTATACAGATGTTGTGGCACTTCTTATGTCGTCAATAACTGGTATTATAAGCGGTATTTCATATCTTCTAATCGCTTTCGTCGGAATTTCTCTTGTAGTATCGTCAATTATGATAGGAATCATCACATATATATCAGTGCTTGAACGTACACGAGAGATAGGTATACTTAGAGCAATCGGTGCATCTAAAAGGAACGTTCGCACCGTATTCAATGCAGAAACTCTTCTTGTGGGACTTGCGGCAGGACTTATCGGTATTGGGGTATCAGTACTTCTTACTATACCAATAAATGCAATAATACACAGTGTAACCTCGCTTGATAATTTGCGTGCACACGTTCCAGTTTCAGGAGCTGTGATACTTGTGGTTATCAGTATGTTACTTACGCTTATAGCTGGACTTATACCTGCTGGAGTTGCTGCACGAAAAGACCCTGTGGAAGCACTTAGAACTGAATAATATAATAGAAAAAGGAATGCATTTGCATTCCTTTTTCGACAATTAACAGAGGTTAGCAATTCTTTGCAAACCTCTGTATTATTTTATTTCAGCAGCATATTCTCTCATTTCCTGAGATATTTTTTTTATGTACTCTTTATTCAGTACGTCCTCAAAGCCACATTCCTCTAGAGCTTGTCTAAAGGTATAGTCTCCTGAATAGCATGAAATTTTAGCGATTTTTTCATATTTTTCGACAGCTTTGTCCTTATCATTCATCAAATCAAAGAAAAGCTGAAGACTTGCAAGTGCTGCGGTTGCATAGCTTATGTAGTATCCTGGTGATTCATAAAGATGGGAGATATCGCTGAGATGATAGCCGATGTAGTAGTCATTGAAGATGCCTTTATACAGTTCCACTACTTCCTCAGGAGTTATATCACCAATGCGCGATACAAGTTCGTATTCGAATGAGCCTATATAAAATGCACTGAATATATAATAGCACATATTTGCTAGAGTTTTAAGCCTTTTGTATTCGCTATTACTGCTGGCTTTTGAGCCGTATATATCATCAAAAAATTGTGTGAACAGAATTTCCATGCCGTGGGATTGTACTTCGGCAATGTCATAGTTGTTTACCATTAAGTAAGCATGAGTGTTATCATAAAATGAGGCATGAAAGTGGCCGAACTCATGTACCGCGGTCATTAGAATATCATCTTTTGACTTTTGACCGATGAAAATATAAGCGCTATTTTGTGTAGGAAGATCGTCTGTAAAGGCTATCTCAAAAGCTTTTGGACTGGTGCATATTTTAAAAAGATTATCGTCTATGAGGCGGTTTGCACTTTTGCTAATATCCGGAGAAATTCTTTTTGCATAGGCTTGTATCGTTTCAAAGGGAGTTTCGCTGAGGTCTTCAGATTCATAATGCAAAATAGCACCTGTTTTGTTTATAGCTTCCTCAATGTCGTAGTAAGTAGATATTATCTCATTTTGTATTACATCTTTAAGGAAGAGTATTTCATCGCCTGTGTAATCTCTGTTGTAACTCTCATAAAAAGACTCAGGAGTTTCGTCAGATAGCATATCAATGAGTATTTCAGCACATTTAAGATCTTTTTCATTGGCTGAAAGCGCGTCATTGGACAGTATATCATAATACCTGTTTTTGTCTTCGGCTAAGTCGTAATAAGAAGACTCAGCCTCTGCACGAGCTGTTTCGAGGTCAAAGAAACAGTCTCCGTAAAGCTCAGTTACTTCAGTTGGAGTGAGGTCTGTAAACAGTTCACTGTATTGACTTTGCGTTCCACAGTAGAAGGCATAGGAAATAAGATCTTCCGTCACAGAATATATATGCTCGGTACTTTGATATGCATCTTTTGTTTCAGCATTCATATAATCGCTGAAGAAATCGACAGAAGCGAGAGTACGACTTTCGTAAATCGAATCTAACATATTGAGCAGATGCTCGATATTTTCCCTTATCTTGTCTTCGTTTTCATTTTGTTCAAGGCAGTCTATAAAATGTTCAACTACAAGCTGGACAGAATCAAGCGTTTCTTCGTCCGATGCAGTAGTTTCTTCATCGAGATTATCTTCCTCGATATCATTTACCTCGGATTGACCAATTTCATATTCTCTCTCTCTGTCTCTATATCTTGATATTCGAGGTACAGTGTTATTCATTTCTGTACAGGAACAGCAGGAAATAGTCAGTGTGAAAGCAAGTATAGTTGAGACATAGCGGCGAAATGACAATTAGATCACTTCCTTTCAGGTAGCGAATTGTTTTACGGCGTCAGGTATTTCTTTTATGTTGTTAACGATGATATCAGATTGGGAAAGTTCCTCACGAGAGCCGAAGCCGTAGGCACAACCAATAGAAGTAAGTCCATTGCGGACTGCGGTTTCAATATCATGAAAGCGGTCACCGATAATAGTGAAGCTTCCTTTATGATTAGGGGCAATTTTGCGGAATATTTCATATTTCGGGATGAAATCAAAGGCTTCGCAACAGTAAAAATAGTCAAAAAAACGATCAAGCCTGAAAACACGTTTATGACGCTCAAGGTAATGAAAGCGGCAATTACTCAAAAATATTAGAGTATTGCCGCTGTTTTTCAATTTCAAAAGTACTTCCTCGGCTCCTTCGTAAAGGGCTCCTTCACCGCGGTCAACACGCTCCGCCATATTCTTTCCAAGCATTAGACGTGCCTTTTCGCGTATTTCTGGATCAAGTTCAGGATGAAAGCTATTCCACATATCAGTGGAGTTGAAACCTAACCAACAGCTTATTTCTGAGTCTGTGTATTCTTTTTCTGCAATATATCCGTTATCAGATAGCCATTTCATAGTATCGCGGAAAGCCGGAGCATATGTTAGCATAGAGTTGTGGATAGTACCGTCGTAGTCGAAAATAAGATTTGACATTATGCCTCAATTTCTCTGATGAGGTTTATCATTTCAATAGCACCTTCAGCGCATTCACTGCCTTTATTGCCTGCCTTTGAGCCGGCACGCTCAATTGCTTGTTCAATATTCTCTGTAGTGATAACTCCAAACATTACGGGAATACCTGTTTGTAGTGATACCTGTGCAATGCCTTTTGCTGCTTCATTGCATACGAGGTCATAGTGTGAGGTGCTGCCTCTTATTATAGCCCCGAGGCAGATAACTGCATCATACTTGCCTGAATTTGCCATTTTTGAAGCAATCAGTGGTATCTCGAATGCACCGGGAACCCATGCAATATCAATAGCTCCTTCGCTTACGTCATGACGCTTGAGAGTGTCAATAGCGCCTCCGAGAAGTTTTGATGTGATGAATTCGTTGAAACGAGCTACAACGATACCTATTCTAACGTCCTTAGAGACAAGCTTTCCTTCATAAGTTTTCATAGTATTACTTTCCTTTCGTTAATCTTTAGTTACCTTGTTTATCTTATAGTAGTCTTTAAGGAGCTTGTTGAGCTCCTCATGCTTTTCAATGACTTCAAACTCTTTTGGCATTAGGGCATTGCCAAACCAAAGTTTGAGTCTGTCACCTGTGATCCTGTACATTATATTCTTTTTCTGACGGGCCAATCCGAAATTATCTGGGAAATAAACTCTTTGTGAGGTGATATATGCATATTTCCCAATGGTAAAGTCCAGAAGCAACAGAATTGTAATAAGTATTCCTGCTATAAATAGTATAGCATAATTAGTTACTTTTTCAGCGTCGTGGATTAATCTTGCGTTGTTCCAGGAGAGGAGACCGATAACGAGCCATGCTGCCCAGCAGCAAGCCCACCACGTTGCATTCTTTTTCAGCTGTCTTTTTATTTTTATAGCTGTTTTTTTGGTATTTACACGCTTTTTGAATATTATAAAGCCTATAATTCCAAAAACGAAAACTGCACTTACAATGCATAGTATAACAATTGAGATGATTCTCGAATTAGACATGACAGAGCTCCTTTACTTGGTAAGTGGATTTTCGTATCCATGCTTTCCGTACCAGTCTGCCAGCATTTTTACAGTCTTGGGTTTTTTTATTCCAAGATTGAATCCATTTACGAGCTTTTTATTATTAAGAAAAAGATTGAGCTTTTCTATTCCGAACAATCCTTTGCCATATTCATAACTTAGATTCTGCACTGGAGAAATACCATTGTTAATAAATAAGGCAGTCCTTATACCCTCGGGGGAAATGCAGGTAATAGCGGAGGGGATAATAAGTATAGCTAATATTATCAAGAGAATGGAATTAACGGTGTTATTTATGAATGCGCCACAGACTCCGATAAGAATTATTATAGCGAGCGACCAAAAATTGCTTATTAAAGCTTTTTCTTTTGCCCTTGACCATGAAATGAAGCTGCATATATCATATACGAGAGCGAATACACAAAAAATTGAAATAATAATAGTTACAAAAATATTCATGATAAACACCTCAGTAATTAAGAATATGTCCCATCTTGTCTCGTTTAGTTTTAAGATAGAACAGGTCGTAGGCGGTAGCATCTACCTGTATGGGCACACGCTCCTTTATTTCCAGTCCGAAGCCGCTGAGACCGTATACCTTTTCAGGATTGTTTGTCAGTAGCCTTAGAGTTTTGCATCCCAAATCCCGGAGTATTTGAGCACCTATGTAGTATTCTCGCATATCTCCAGGGAATCCGAGAGCGAGATTGGCTTCTAGAGTATCCATGCCCTTGTCCTGTAATTCGTAGGCACGGAGCTTGTTTATAAGTCCAATACCACGTCCTTCTTGCCTCATATAGAGGAGTATACCTCGCCCTTCTTTTTCTATCTGAGACATTGCTGCTGCAAACTGCTGTCCGCAGTCACATTTCAGTGAACCGAAGGCGTCACCTGTAAGGCATTCGGAATGAACTCGGCAAAGTATATCCTGCCCATCACCGATATCGCCTTTTACAAGAGCTACATGGTGCTCGCCATTAAGCTTGTTGACGTAGCCGAGAGCTCTGAACTCGCCGTACTTTGTGGGAAGTTTTGTATTTGCTACGCATTCCACAAGAACATCATGAACCTTTCTGTATTCCTTGAGCGCCTTTATGGTTATGAACTTCATGTTCCACTCAAGTGCTTTCTTCTGAAGTTCCTCTGTACGCATCATAGTGCCGTCGTCTCGCATTATTTCGCAGCAGAGTCCGCATTCCTCAAGTCCTGCAATCCGCATAAGGTCAACAGTGGCTTCTGTATGTCCCTCACGCTCTAGGACACCGTTCTTTTTTGATGTAAGCGGGAACATATGTCCAGGGCGGCGGAAGTCTTCGGGTTTTGAATCCTTATCTACACACTTACGGGCAGTGTATCCACGCTCCGCGGCAGAAATGCCTGTAGTCGTATCCACATGATCAACGGATACAGTGAAAGCAGTGCAGTGATTATCGGTATTGTAGTCCACCATCTGCGGAAGATGAAGCTTGTCGCAGAGCTTTGCACTCATTGGCATACATATGAGACCTTTTGCGTGGACTGCCATGAAGTTAACGTTTTCAGTAGTGGCAAACTGAGCGGCACATATCATATCGCCCTCGTTTTCTCTTGACTCATCGTCCGTGACGAGTATTATCTCGCCGTTTCGGAGAGCCTCACATGCTTCTTCTACAGTGTTATACTGGAACATTAAAATTACTCCTTATTAATAGTTATCTCGCCGCTATCAACTTTAAAGTTGACATTGCAGTTTTCTACGGCGATATCAAGGCTATGAGAATCTTTTTTCTTCTTTTCGTCTTTTACTTCGTAGTTCTTTATTCCCGTTACTTTGATTTGACCTGCGTCCACACCAACGTTTATATCAGCTCCGTCGGATCCACTTAATGGCAGACAGTAGGAGATATATCCGGATTTGACAGAAATGTCAGTATCTGCTTTGTAGGTACAGCTCGACATGATTATGCTGCCGACATCACAATTAATTTTAGATGGTCCAGTTAACTCTAAATCTGAACAGTTAATGTTTCCAACTTTAACATCACCATTAATTTGGCCCTTTATTTCATTGAGTCTGAGATCACCAGCGTTTCCTTTTATGTCGAAACTGCTGATGAATTTTGGTACAGTTATATAATAATCGTATTCGATACGGCAGTCTAGGTTGTTCTTTTGCAGCCATGCAGTAATATCTTCCTTAGTTTCATCATCGATAAGTCTTATTTCAATCCTGTTGTCGTTTGTCTCAGCTATTGCATTGACATGACTTCTAACTTCCTGACATATTTCTTCGGTGTCGGCATATACAGTATAGTCAAGGGAGAATCCTATTTTGTCATCACCAGAGTACTCAATCTCCATGCTGCCGTTTTCAAAGCTAATTCCAAACTCAGAAACTTCATTTGTAGTATCAAAGACATAGTCAAGTTGTTCGATTTGTTTAGCTTTGTAGTCCTTTTCTTCTTTATCGAGGTCAACCTCTATGCCGTCAACATTTATTGTATGGTCATCCGGATCAACTTTGATATTCTGGCTTGTGTTGTT
>JAFZYX010000187.1 GCA_017616055.1 Ruminococcus sp. | reverse complement strand
GTTTTAGCAGTAGCTCCGATAATAAAATCGTTACCTGCAATACGTCTTATCTCTGACACCGGAGCGTCTTCAATGCCAACATGAACACCATCAGCTCCGCATTTCAATGCCGCTTCGTAATCATCATTAATTATTAATGGTACATTGTATTTATGGCATATTTTAAGCAAGATTTTAGCTTCATTAATTAGCTCGTCTTTCGCAATATTTTTTTCACGTAACTGAACTACTCCTACACCTCCAAGAATAGCCTGTTCCACAGCTACTTCAAGGCTAATGCCTCGAAGGCAGCCCCTGTCAGTAACTGCATACAGCAAAAGATCCTTTTTTTCTATATTCATATCTATCACTTCCTGTCAAATTCGCTTATAAATTCAGACGGATCTTCGCAGCGCATAAAACCACTCATTACACAGGCTCCTGCAACTCCACATTCGCGGACTAAGTCAATGTTATCTGGTGAGATACCGCCAATTGCGTATACAGGAATATCAACACTGATACAAATATCACGTAAAAAACCTACTCCTCTTGGAGCAAGTCCTTTCTTGCAATCGGTCGCAAAAATATGGCCTGCTGTAATATATGACGCTCCCAGATTCTGCGCTTCTACTGCATCTTCGACAGAATGGCAAGATACTCCAATTCGGCGAAAATGACTTTTGTCAGCATCATTAAGCATTCGAAAAATGTAAAGAGGCAAATGAATGCTATCCTTACCAAGATTTATTGCAGATTTCCAATAAAAATGTAACACCATCTCTGTTTTATCTTGGCATATATTTGCTGCTTTCTCTGCCAATGCAGTATAATCTTCTTCGCTAACATCCTTTTCGCGAAGAATTATGAATTTCGGCTTGGCCTTTGCTATGCGATCTAGCTGTTCAAAAAAATCCTTACTACACAGCTTACTAGCTGTCACACAAACAATATCAGACATAAAGATAATCATTCAGTACAGGCTGCAGCCCCTCAGCTGACATATCCTTGTACATTTTATCAAAGCTACGGCTATCATTAATTTCAAACTGTTCATCACCCTCGGCCGTTTCGGTCTCTTTTCCTGTATACTTGCTTTCATGATCTCCGATACCGGTTGAAACCCCGGCAGATATCTTTGTAGCTGCAATTTTAACGATACCGTTGCGAAAGCTCTCACTCTCACGTGAAGAAACAGTTATACCGCAGAACGGAAGGAATATCCTGTAAGCGCATAGGACCTGACAAAGCTGCTTCTCATGAACATCAAGAGGATTAATCTCTTCATTATTTATTATTGGACGAAGTCTAGGACAAGAAAGTGAAATCTCTGCCTGAGGATACTTTCTCTGCAAATAGTATACATGCAGCGCACTTGCTAGTGCATCACGCCTGAAATCAGAAAGTCCAAGCAGAGCTGAACAAGCGATTCCTCTCATGCCACCCATTAGAGCTCTTTCCTGGGCCTCGAAGCGATATGGGAAAACTCTCTTGTGTCCGAGAAGATGAAGCTGTTCATAGCGGTCACTGTTGTATGTCTCCTGAAATACGGTAACATAGTCAACACCACATTCATGAAGATATCTATACTCATCAACATTAAGAGGATAAACCTCTACTCCAACCATACGAAAAAATTTTCGTGCAAGCTTGCAAGCTTCACCTATGTACTCAACGCTGCTTTGTGAACGGCTTTCGCCTGTGAGAATAAGAATCTCTTCCATTCCACTGTCTGCAATTACTTTCATTTCATGCTCAATCTGCTCCATATTCAGCTTCATTCGTCTGATGTCATTATAGCAGTTAAAGCCACAGTATACACAATAATTCTCACAGTAATTCGCTATATATAAAGGAGTGAAGAGATAAACCGTATTTCCAAAGTGCTTTTGAGTCTCAAGTCTTGCCTTTTCTGCCATTTTTTCAAGAAAAGGTTCAGCAGCTGGTGAAAGAAGCGCCTTGAAATCCTCAACAGAACAGTTTTCATGTGAAAGTGCTGCTCTGACATCAGTTACAGTATACTGAGAATAATCATAATTCTTCATCTCAGTAATAACTTTATCCATTATATCAGATTTAATACGCTCCATCCCCTCCATGTACTCCATATGATTTGTACGTGAAGACGGATTTGTCTCAAGTTCATGTTTCTTTTTCAGTGCATCCTCAGAAAGCTTGTCCGAGTCCACAAAATAATGATTTTCCATTATCTATCCTTCTTTTC
>JAFZYX010000186.1 GCA_017616055.1 Ruminococcus sp. | reverse complement strand
GGATTCGGCGGAGTTTAAAACCGAATCGAGCAACACAGGATATAATTGCCGATTTTGTTACAGGACACATAATATATCTTTACATTATTATGTGGTGGTAGAGAAGCCGATTTTTCGGCACATTTCTCTTCCAACAATTGTATTATAGACTATGTAGGACTGAAGTTCAATTGATTATATTGCTTGAAATTAGCACTATATTGCTAAAATAAGTATGAAATTTTAAATTAAGAAATTATTAACGGATTATCTTAATTGATTTATACACATTCTATTTACAAATCAAAGGAAATATTGTTATTATTTTTTTCAGAACAAAAAAGCAATTGAAAATTTCCTATAAAAGCGCCGTTTACAGAGTTGATATATTTAACAGCACAAAAGTGATATGTTCGTCATAATGCTCAAAAGCCAAACTGACCACTTTCCATTTAACTTTTATTAAAAATAGCAACAATTGACTTGTGGTAGCAATTTTTGCAAAAAATACTATTTTTTATATAATCTAATATTTTAACTTGAAATTCTTCTTATAAAAATCAGAAAAGCTCCGACCAAAGTCGGAGCCTGATGTCATAGTATGCCATTCCTGGCATTTTCTATACGGCTCTTGAAATAAGTTTCTTCCCATGAAAATTCCAAATTTTTGAATAGTTTCAGACAGCCTTCTGCATTGCTGACAGCTCCGTTGAGGCCCTCGCTATCGCCTGCACGTGCAAAGATATATACTGCTGTAATGAATATCTCGAGTAGAGTAACATCGTTCTTGCCCTGAGGTTTATATCCGAATTTCAACAACTTCAGTGCCGGAGTAAAACTCTTGGCTGCGCAATCCGCAAGTGAAAGGGCAATGTATAGTTCTGCCTGCTTTTTTTGTGACATCTTGGAAGTCTGTTTCTGCAAAAAACCTATATTCCTAGTGCGGAAGTCTTCAGCATCACGCCAGTTGCCTATCTTACTGATAGTCCGCAGCATACCCGTACAGTAATCAAAGCGTTCTTCTCCGCTGAGCTTCTTATCAGCGAGTTTGTCAAGGTAAAAGGCAGCAGTTTTATGATCCATAATTTTGTCATAAAAATAAGAAAGCTGTATGATATCGAAGGGGGCAGGTTTTTTAGCGTTGTCGATGAAAGCGTCCGAATAGGCATCGCAGAGTTCTCTTGTATAACCATTTTCGACGAAAAGGCTGTAAACGTCCACGTATTTTTTCAGCTCAGCTGTACTCGAAGCGAGCAGAGGAAATCCTACTTTTTTACGTTCCATAGGTGATAACATTCGCGCCCCTCCTATCCATTACTGTTATGTGTGCTGTATAACAATATATATATATTATCATTATAAAAAATATATAATGAGTAAAAACAGTAAATTATAGTTTCTATTCTGTATATCAATTTTAGCACAAATCTATCTTATAGTCAACATTTGATGGCACTAATAATACAAAACTGTTGATGTGCACAAAAATGCAACGAAATTTTTTCCTAATCAACATATTGAACATTTTGCTTTTTTAAGCTTATTTCAATTTTTTGTGTTATAATAGTAGTAGAGTGGAATGGTATACTCATTCAAGAGATGATTTTATGATTCCTATAGCTTAATTATACCGTATTTGGCGGCTGTTATACTGAGGGGGTAATTATTATGAGACTTCTCGTTGTAGAGGACGAGATGCAGCTTGCGGACGCACTGTCCGAAATTCTTAGAAGAAATATGTACAACGTTGATACTGTTTATGATGGAGTTGACGGACTCGATAATGCACTAACTGGCGTTTATGACTGTATAATACTAGATATCATGCTTCCGGGCATGAATGGTATTGAGGTTTTGAGAAAACTGAGACAGGAGAAGATACATACTCCTGTATTGCTTCTTACCGCACGAAGCGAAATAGAGGATAAGATAAACGGTCTTGACTGTGGCGCTGATGACTACATAACTAAGCCGTTTGTAACGGGTGAGCTCCTTGCACGTGTACGCGCTCTCACGAGAAGAAAGGGCGAGCTTGTTGATGAAAAGAGGCTCGACTATAATGGCCTTGAACTGAATAAAAACACCTGTTCAGTAATGTGGCGTGGAAATGATGTGAAGCTCTCACTTAAGGAGTATCAGATAATGGAGCTCCTCATATCAAATCCAAAGCAAATCCTTCCGAAAGAAAGGATAATCGAGAAAATATGGGGCTACGAGAGTGACGTGGAATACAATAATATTGAGGTGTACATCTCGTTTCTTAGAAAGAAGCTCTCGGTGATATCAGCTCCCGTACAGATTAAAACTGCCCGTGGAATAGGTTACTCACTAGAATAAAAATAATAAAAGGAGGAATGACAGATGTTCAGGAAAGTACATGATCGTATGTTCAATAAAGCGCAAATGAAGCTTTTCGGTATGATTGTCAGTATTCTTCTTGCTGTTTTTATTGCTCTTATAATTGGAATAAATGTTATTACGGAAGCAGTTATGAGTGAAGAGTCAAAGGAGGTCTTGCAGGATATTGCAGCAGGCCTTGGATACGATGAGAAGAAGGAAAGCTTCTATTTTACTTCTTCGGCAATTCCGTGGGATGGCAGTAATAATAATCCACCTCCCAAGCCTGCTGAGGAGCAAAAGGTTACTTCTTCTGCAGGTACGACTGAGACATCTTCAGAAACAGCTCCATCGTCGACGGAAACTACAGCTGAAAACACAGAAGAGGCAACTGTGAATGAGGAGAATACAGAAGTAGATAATTCGGAGAATAATAATCCGGAAACAGACAATGAACCACAGCAGACCGAGCCTAAAAGTGAGGAATATACCTGGTTTGCAATCCCGACATACCCTGGCGGATCTTCCACATCCCATAACGGCGGTCAGAGTTGGAGCGACTGGGGCAGTCAGAACGGTCAGGACGGACAGAACTGGAGTGGAGGAAATCAGTACTGGGGTCAGTGGACTGAAGATGACTGGAAAAAGTGGAACGAACAGAATGGCGGCCAGGACTGGAGCAAGTGGACTGAAGATGATTGGAAAAAGTGGAGCGAACAGAATGGTAATCAGAACTGGAGCCAATGGAACAATCAGAATAACAATCAGAATAACAATCAGAATAACAACCAGGAATGGAGCTACAATGGCTGGAAATGGGACGGAACTAAATGGATAAACGATGACGGCAGCACATGGGACGGTCAGGGAACTCCGCCTTGGTTCACTCAACCACAAGGTAAGAACGAGAACTGGTGGGGCGTTCCGAATCCGTATACATTCTGGATGCCGAATGGCCCAATGGATTTTATGAATCCTAATTATCAGTACAACAAAAATTCAAATGAATATAATACCTGCCTTACTCCTCAGAAAAGCAGTGACACTGATGAGGAAGAAATACAATCAGAAAAAGAGACTGAAAACGCTGTACTGGCTAAGACGGCTTATGAAAGCGATGACTATCAGATAGTACAGCTTGGCTTCTACAAAGAAAGTTATGCTCCATATTCGAATACAAGCACTTCAATGGCTCAGAACAGGACGAGCGTTGAGTCCATACCAAAGACTATCGGTTCTATCGACTACTTTGCGATAATGGCTGATACCAACGGCAAGTATCTTGCTACTCTATTTAATGACTATATTATAGACGAAAGAGCTCAAAGGTACACAAATGCTATTATAAACGACAGAAAGGATACGGGAATGATAAACTCGTATCAGTATTATCGAGCAAGCAAACCCAATGGCACTATCATGATTCTTACGGACAAAAGCTCAGAAAAGGATATGCTTAACCAACTTAAGCGTACTACTATAATCGTAGGTCTCATAGCTCTTGTAGTTCTTTCAGTTCTTGCGTACTTCCTCAGCAAGAAGAGCATTCAGCCTATAAGGGAAGCATTTGATAAACAGAAGCAGTTCGTTTCTGACGCCAGTCATGAGCTGAAGACTCCTCTTACGGTAATTTCCACAAATGCGGATGTTCTTGAGGGAGAGATTGGCGATAACAAGTGGCTTAACTATATAAAATCACAGACTGACCGAATGAGTGTTTTAGTAAATGACCTTTTGAACCTCACAAGGCTGGAAAATAGTAATAACGAGCTTGAACGCAGATACTTCAATCTCAGCAAAGCTATTGCGAATACAGCCCTTCCGTTTGAGTGTCAGGCATTTGAGAACAATAAGAAGTTTGAGGTGAATATCGAGGACAACATCATGCTTAGTGGCAGTGAGAAGCATATCAAACAGATGGCTGCAATATTCATAGATAACGCTCTCAAGTATTCTAACGAAGGCGGTACTGTTCAGGTAACGCTGAAGCGTTCAGGTGAAAGGAAACTGTTATCTGTATATAATACAGGACAGGGCATAAAGGAAACTGATACCGAAAAGATATTTGAACGCTTCTATCGTAGCGATGAATCAAGAAATCGCGCTACAGGAGGCTATGGACTTGGACTTGCTATTGCGAAATCCGTTGCTGATAAGCATAAGTTCAAGATACATGTACTCAATCAGCCAGGCAAGAGTGTATGTTTTATCGTTACTATGTAATTAATAATTGAAATAAAAAACGTAAGGTAGCTTCATTATTGGCTTCCTTACGTTTTTTTATTGGACGAAAAATTAATCGTTGACACTTTATATAATGTATATTATAATTAATATAAATATCAGGAAAGGAAACTATCCCATGCAAAAGGCATATAAAATCACTATGGGCAAAGCTGCCTGTGCTGTTGACCTCGGCGATGGAAGCGAAAGAGGCGAATATGTCAATCAGGATTATATACTCAGCAGGCTTGGTCGCCCCCACAGGAGTGTCAGCCTCATGTACTGCTACTATCCCTTGGACAAGGAGTGGCCTGCGCGTATCTCTGAGTATTACAAGGACAAAAAGATAGCATTTCAGTGGGACTACCCCTATGACGACTATTTTCCGTATCTCGGTGGTCTGAACGGAAACAGAGATGGCGAGCCGTTTGCATCCATGCGTGATATACGCAGGCATGGACAGGACGTTACCCTTACCCTAACCATTGACCCATTTGTTTCTGACGAGCACCTTGCAGCTATAGGTGAGGATCTGAAAAGATTCGGCAGGCTTTTTCTGCGGATAAACCATGAGGCTACAGGAAACTGGTTTCAGTTCAACAGGAGAGCTAATTATCAGCAGGTTGCAGACTTTTACTGTCGTGCCGTGAAAATTATAAAAAAACACGCACCAAATGTACAAACTATTCTTTGTATCGGTGGCGTAGAGGACATAAATTCCGAAAAAATGGTATATGAAGAGGAGTTCACACAGGCTGTGCGCGATACTGATATATGGTCTGTCGACAAGTATATGGCACTTCACTGGGGATGGCCCTTAGATGTCGCTGAGAGTGGCGGTACTACACACAACAGGAATTCAGTTCGTGAAGTTTTTGAGCTCACAAAAAAAAGCTATGAGCGCTTTAAGTACATTAACGGTGGTGATTCAAAGCCAATGGTTATGTCGGAACTCAATGCAGACGGAAACGTGACAGGTCCTTATGAACAGGCTGATATGATAAGACTTTTCTGCAATATAGTTGAGGAAGAAAAGGCGGATTGGCTTTCGGGTTTCTGCTTTTATCAGTTTCGTGACCGAGGACGACTTGGACTTGAAAGAGAAGATCCAAACAACTCCAATGTGGGAATAGAACAGCCTGTAATGCAGACTTACAGGGAAATTATAAACAGAAAAAGGTTCCTTCCATCTATGATTCTTGGAAGCGAGATTGAGCTGCCTGTTAAGCTTACATGGAGAAGCTCTGAAGATGCAGAGGGAATAGCAGTTCTGCTTTATTTCGAAGCTCCACCTGTGTTCTGTGAACTGTATTTTGAAGATGACTCAAACCTTATGCTTGAGTTCAACGGACGCTGGTTTTACAAGTCTCCAACAACTAAGTACTTGGATCTGATGCCTGCCTTTTATGAACATAACATAAATGGCGGATGCGAGTTGGCCATTAAGATTTTTGCACCTCCTGCAAGTGGTGAAAATGACCTCACAACCGAGGACGGACTGTTCAGTTACAGTTATATCATCGAAAAACTTCCAGAGATACGCATAAGAACAGCTCCAATTGAGCTTGATAAGGATAAGGAGAAAGGAAATATTTGATATGAAAACATCTGTAGTCATAGTTTGTGCAGGAAATTCTACAAGAATGGGCGGCGTTAACAAGATACTTCTTCCACTGGGCGAAAGGAAGGTCATAGGCGTAACAATGACAGCTTTTCAGGCTTGTGAAAGTGTCAGTGAAATCGTGATCGTTGCTCGAGAAGCAGATATTCCTGCCATACAGAATGAAGCTCAGCTCGCGGGCATAACTAAGCTTTCGGCCTGCACTACTGGTGGAGCAACCCGACAGGAGAGCGTTATTAACGGTATAAAGAAGATTTCAAAAGACAGTGAACTTGTAGCTATCCATGATGGGGCACGTCCACTAGTCAGGTCAGAGCACATTGAAAAAGTGATTAAGGACGCTTCTGTTTTCGGCGGTGCAACTCTCGGAGTTCCTGTAAAGGATACAATAAAATCTGTGGACGGCGGACTCATAGTTGATACTCCACCAAGAAGCACGCTTTATATTACGCAGACTCCGCAGGTTTTCAGGCGTGGATTATATTTTGAGGGAATAGATTTTGCCCTCGAGCACGGACTTGATTTCACTGACGATTGTCAGCTGGTAGAGGCTATTGGTGGCAAGGTGGCAATGACAGTGGGAGACTACACAAATATAAAGATTACAACTCCTGAGGATATCAGGATAGCAGAAGTGTTATTAAAACAACGATAAGAAAAACTCCGCTAAAGAATACTCTTTCGCGGAGTTTTTAAGTGAAAGTATGTATTAGTTTTGAATAAACTCTTCAAAGCTTTTTGGTTCTTTTGATGAGGAGGTGTAAGCATAGTAAGAAAGTATTTTAGAAGCATCCACTGCGTCCACAATACCGTCTTTGGTTACGTCACAGGTAGCAAGACACTTCTCGTCGGGAGAATCCTTGCCGATTGAAAATCTCGCGTAGGCTCCAAGAACATAAGAAGAATCTACCGCGTCGATAATTCCGTTTCCTGTAGGGTCGCCAAGCATATATAAAGGTTGCGAAACTAAAGTAACGGGCTGAGTTGTCGTGACTGTGGTTTTATTTGCAATAGTCGTTGTAGTCGTTGTGGTTTTTGAAGTGGTTGTTGAGGTGGTTGTTGAGGTGGTTGTTGAACTTGTGGTCATTTCGTTTTTATCCGTTGTGACAACGGATTCTTTTATCTTGATATAACCGTGCTGTATGCCGTTTGTGAATATCCATGCTTCCATTAGCTGTCCTGTACGGTCGTTGTTGATATTAGTGAAAAGGTCGTTTGTAAGCTCCTTGCGCCGATATTCAATGCAGACAGGAAAAACATCGCCCTCCTTGATATCATCGGGCAGCCTGAAGGTGAAGCTCCACATAACGCCGTCCTTACCGCAGTCAGTACTGCCTGCGGTTACAAGGCAGAAGCTGTGAGAACCCGAAACAAACTGTACGTCGTCAAGCTTGGCAATGGCCTTACCCCTGTCGGCGCAGCAATCTCCGTCCATTATAAGCGAAAGCCTTTCGTCATAGTTAATATGAAGAGTTGTAGGAGCATACTTATTATTTGCGCCTTTAATAGTCATATTCATGGTGCGGACGGGCTCGGTTTTTGCTTCCTCTAGCGTGAGCTCAAGTCGACTCAGCGAGAGGGTAGGCTTTATGGGCGAATCAAAAGGATTTATGTCTTCAAGTACGTATTGATCTCCTATCGCCTTGTCCGCGACTGCAAAATGAGGTAGAAAATTGGCTGAAACAATAAAATACGCTGCTACTGCCGCTCCCAGTAACCTCGCAAGTTTCATAGAAATTCTCCTCTCTGAGTTGTATTTCTATATATATTATAACATTGTGAAATTACCATATCAATAGATAATGTGTTAATTTTTCGCTTTTTTTAGAATATAAAATTAATATTTTGTAAAAAATCGTTAGATAATTTCTCGCTTTTTAAGACAGACTTCGACGTTGAATTAAAAAAGTATAAAAAAAGCGTGACAACGCAAAAAAAATGTGATATAATATAATTTGTATCCCTTTCTTTCATCAGGAAACGGGAAATAATCACTAAGATTGGAGCGATCCTTATGTCAAAGAAACCCTTTTACATTACAACACCGATTTATTATCCATCGGGCGATCCACATATCGGACACTGTTATACAACTGTTGCCTGCGATTCAATTGCCCGTTACAAGCGAATGCAGGGTTATGACGTAATGTTCCTTACAGGTACTGACGAGCACGGCTTGAAAATAGAGCAGAAAGCTGCCGAGCAGGGCGTAACTCCCAAGGAGTACGTTGACGTTATCGTTGATAAATTCAAGAATCTCTGGAAATATATGAATATTTCCTATGATAGATATATACGTACCACTGACGATTATCACGTAGAAGCGGTACAGAAGATATTTAAGGAACTGTACGATAGAGGATACATCTATAAGGGTGAGTATTCTGGCAAATACTGTACTCCATGTGAGAGCTTTTGGACAGACTCTCAGCTTGATGAGAACGGATGTTGCCCTGAGTGCCACAGACCTGTTAAATTTGCAAAGGAAGAAGCATATTTTTTCAAGATGTCTCCGTTTGCGGAGCGTATAGAGAAGCTCCTTATGGAAACTGACTATCTTCGTCCAAAGACAAGAGCTGTCGAGCTTGTAAACAATTTCATAAAGCCAGGTCTTGAGGACCTCTGTGTATCAAGAACCTCATTCACATGGGGAGTTCCGGTTTCTTTCGATGAAAAGCACGTCGTATACGTTTGGATAGACGCGCTATCAAACTATATCACAGCCCTTGGTTATGAGAATTCGGCACACAGTGACTTCGAGAAGTACTGGCCTGCAGATGTTCATATGGTTGCCAAGGACATCATGCGTTTCCATGCAATCATATGGCCAGCTATGCTCATGGCTCTTGATTTGCCGCTCCCTAAGCACCTTGCAGTTCATGGTTATATCACAATGCAGAGCAAGGGCGGTGAAAGCGTAAAGATGTCAAAATCTCTCGGAAATGTTGTTGATCCATTTGTACTTGGTGAGCGATATGGATGTGATTCAATAAGATATCATATCCTCCGTGAAATGGCTCTCGGAGCAGACAGCCTATTTTCAAATGAGATAATGATAAATCGCATTAACTCTGATCTTGCTAACGGATTTGGCAACCTTGTTTCACGTACTGTTGCAATGGCTGATAAGTATTTCGGTGGAACTCTTCCGACAGATCGTGAAAACGATTCACTTGATGACGAGTTCAAAGCAACAGTTTCTGAGCTCTGCGGAGAGGTAGATAAGTGTATCGACGAGACAAAGCTAAAGCAGGCTCTCGAGGAGATATCAAAGGTTGTTGATCGTGCCAATAAGTATATTGACGAGACAGAGCCTTGGAAGTTGGGCAAGGATGAAGCTAAAAAAGCACGTCTTGCTTCAGTTCTTTATAATCTTCTTGAAGCTATCCGCATAACATCAGCACTTCTTGCGCCGTTCATGCCTACCACAATGCCGAAGGTTTGGGATCAGATAGGTGCGAGCGAATCAGATGTTGAGTATGAAAAGCTGAGCAGGTTCGGTGTACTTCCTGAAAACGTAACAGTTCATAAGGGCGAGATACTCTTCCCGAGAATAGATGTGGACAAAGAAATTGATGAGCTCAACGCTATCCTTACAAAGAATATGGAGGCTGCAAAGGCGAAGCTTTCTGCAGAGGAAAAGGGTGAAGCTCCTAAGGAAGAAATCCATCTCGCACCTGAGATAACAATTGACGACTTTGCAAAGGTTGAGATAAGAGTTGCAAAGGTAGTAGCCTGTGAAAAGGTGAAGAAGTCAGACAAGCTTCTTTGTTTACAACTTGACGATGGAATGGGTGGACGTCAGGTTGTATCTGGTATTGCTCAGTATTATGAGCCAGAGGATCTTATTGGAAAGAAGCTTCAGCTCATCGCTAATCTCAAACCCGTAAAGCTTAGAGGAGTCGATAGCAACGGCATGATATGTGCCGCTGATACTCCCGATGGAGTAAAGGTGATATTTGTTGACGACAGTATTCCTGTCGGTTCCAAGGTAAGATAAAACGTTGGATAATTGTTGGCTCTCCTGACCATAGGTTAGGAGAGCTTTCAATTTTCGACATCATACTTTTTTAGTGCAAAAAAAGCAGAGATGTAATATAATGTAACAGTTTTTTTACTTGACATATTTTATCTTTTGACTTATAATTATTATAAATTC
>JAFZYX010000185.1 GCA_017616055.1 Ruminococcus sp. | reverse complement strand
TATGAACACCGGCAAATCTTTCAGAAGCCTGAATATGAGCAGACTACGGTATATTTCCGGCGATTCGGCAAGATCTCTCGGCAAGGTGAGCAGCTCACTGTAAAACGGCAACATCGCGTCGTGTGTCTTGCAACTGATTATCTCATATACTCTCGTGATAAGGCGAATCAGCATAAAAGCGCATGATACGGTGCCCACGAGCGCAGCAAATACTTTCAACACTTTTGAGTTCGCAGTCGTGTCTTTTTTCTGTACATTCAGCGAGTGTTGTCTTGTGATGAGCGCCGTCATTATGATGAGCGTTGGTATGCCGAAAATCTGATAAACTTGACAGTAGTATCTTCTGTTTTCGAATATCCCCGTGACGTATTGCTGCTCTGCATTCATCTTGTATATATGTTTTATCACCGTCCATATCCCTTTTATTAGAAGGGCGATACCTGATGTCATTAGCAACTGCCAACCGTTTTGGGCGAAAAAACGCTTCTTATCAGCTTTTCGGAACGCAATAAATACGCAAACGAAAAAAATTATGGGTGTGGCTGTAATGATTACATTGTCCGCAAGGCCCCTCAGAGTTTTCACATTTTTTGCGGATTCATAGTTTTCCACGGTTCCGTAATTATTTTCCACAGAGAGCCATATATAGAACGTGCCGCAGTAATCGTGACCCAAGAATTTATCAAGCGTCACTTCCGAAAAGGTCTCATCGCTCTCAAATATTTTAGGACTATCTTCATCATCTAGAGCAAATAAAGCGAAAACCGTCTGACTGATTAAAAACAATACCACTCCGACAACGAGTGCTAAAAAAGTGAAGCTTACATTATGTATCTTTTTGTGAGCCTTTTCAGGCATTTCATCCATTATAATGGGGCCTGTTTTCATATTAATGCCTCCTGTAAGGACATTGTGGGAATTTAGCTTTCTCTGTTGATATTATCGTATCATAAAACGGTCATAACGTCAAGCAAAATTGCAATTGTGTATAAAAGATATCTGTACACCATTCCATCACTGATTTATACCATATTAATCCGTTTTTCGCTTCCTAATTTCTTTTTTGCTTGATAATCTAAAAAATCAACCCCTTTGTTCAGTGAACAAAGGGGCTTTTTTGACTAGCTGAAATTCGCTTCAAAAGAAGCAGATTTATTTACTTGATATCAGCGTGATGAGCCTGGAGAGACTTAACACCGAGGTGGGTATTGTGCTTGATAGCTTTTATACCCTCTGCGCTTGCCTTTGCGGCAGCCATTGTTGTCATGTAAGGAACTCTATGTTTGATAGCAGCCTTACGGATGTAACTATCATCGTGAGCGCTGGTCTTGCCTGCAGGAGTATTGATTATCATCTGTATCTCACCGTTGGCAATCTCGTCTGCGATATTCGGACGTCCTTCATAAATCTTGAAAATCTTGTCGCAGGGGATACCTGCCTCCTTTATCATTTCATAGCTTTTGCCTGTAGCAATGATGTGGAAACCAAGTTCGTTGAAGGACTTTGCTATATCAATAAGCTCTGGCTTGTCTCTGTCACATACGCTGAGGAGAACTGTTCCCTCCAGTGGGAGCTTGTTCTTAGTAGCTTCCTGAGCCTTGTAGTAAGCCTCGCCAAATGAAGGTGAAATACCAAGAACTTCTCCTGTTGAACGCATTTCGGGTCCAAGGAGAGGATCTACTTCCTGGAACATATTGAATGGGAATACGGCTTCTTTAACTCCGTAGTGACCTATCTGCTTGTCGTGAAGTTCAGGAACTGGTGATGGTCTGCCTGTTATTGAAGATGTGATGATATCAGTAGCTATTTTTACCATGTTAATATCACAAACCTTTGATACAAGCGGAACTGTTCTAGACGCACGAGGATTAGCTTCGAGTACATATACTGTATCGCCTTCGATAGCGTATTGCATATTCATAAGACCGCATACATTCATTTCTACAGCTATCTTCTTTGTGTATTCCTTGATAGTAGCCACTTGCTTTTCTGTCAGGTTCTTTGAGGGAAGTATACAAGCGGAGTCACCTGAATGTACGCCTGCGAGCTCAATGTGCTCCATAACAGCAGGAACGAAGCAGTGTGTTCCGTCAGATATAGCGTCAGCCTCACACTCTGTAGCGTGGTTGAGGAAACGATCGATAAGG
>JAFZYX010000184.1 GCA_017616055.1 Ruminococcus sp. | reverse complement strand
ACTACTACTACTCAGAAGGTTCAGGACGGCGACATCCAGTTCACATTTGCTGACAAGAGCGGCAATACAAAGGTTGAAGGCGCTAAGGCTGGAGACGAGTTTACAGTTTCTGTAAACGTTAAGGCTGACGGTAAGGCAGTTTCAGCTATGGACGTACAGTTCGCAGCTTCAAAGGGCGTTACAATCACTCAGATCGGCGGCAAGTCAACAGCTCTCGGCGGTGCTTCAGTTTCTACAAACATTGACGAGTATCGTGCAAACTTCACATCTACAGATGAGTCAGGTGAGCCTGTAGTTCCTGCTGATGGAAAGGCTGCATTCACACTCAAGGTTAAGGTTGACGCAGATGCTGCTAACGGTACATACACAATCGGCTTTGCTGATCAGTGCAAGGTATTCAAGGACAGCACAAAGTACAACTACTCAACAAGCTTTGCTCCTTTCGAGATCGTAGTTGGCGAGACTGAGAAAACAATAACTACTACAACAACTACATCTACAACTTCTAAGGATGAGAAGACAACTACAACAACATCTTCTACAACAACTACATCTACAACATCCAAGAAGGATGAGGGTACAACAACTACTACATCTACAAACGGCGGTTCAGACCTCAAGCAGGTATGGGGCGATGCTAACGAAGACGGCGAAGTAAACGTTTGTGACGTTGTACTCGTACTCACATACATTGCTGATCCTTCAATCGACTACTTCACAGAGCAGGGCAAGGTTAACGCTGACGTTGCAGGCGATAAGGGTATCAACTCTGAGGATAGCGATACACTTGTTAAGTACTGCCTTAAGAAGATCAACAAGCCCGCTTGAGAACAGTATAAGAACGTACTAATTTAATAAGAGCTTTATGCTCGGAAAGGAAATGCACTGATGAAGAAACTGCTTTCAGCAGTTACATCCGTTGTCATGAGCGCTTCGCTCATGACAGGTGCATTTGCTTCGTCAGTTAGTGCTGCCGGCAGTTTAACTGTCGAGCAGCCTAACATTAGTATGGGCGAAGTACTGGATGTTTCTGCTAAGACATTCGCTGCAGACGGATCAGTTGAATGGAAGCTCCCTACAATTACAGCAGCTCCGGGTCAGACCGTGACGATGCCAATAGTTGTTCAGGGTACAGGTCTTGAAATAGCAGGCGGTCAGTTCGTGATCAAAGCTGCTTCACCTATTGCTTTCAATTCTATCGTAACAGGAAATGCATATGGATACGAGATCGCGTCTAATGCAGACGAAAATACATTTCTTTTTAGTGGTGTAAAGGGTATCGTAGCTGCTCAGAATTCTGTAGTAGGTACTCTTAAATTCACTATCCCCGCAGATTGTGCGGAAGGCAAATATGACGTAAAGTGGTCTGAGAGCACAGCAAGTGCTCCCGGCGGTAAGAATGTAACAGATAAGGTAAAATTCACAGATGGTGCTATCAATGTCAAGAAAGACGCTGACGGAACTGTTGAGTGGGTACTTGACAATGTTACTGCTGTTCCGGGACAGAAGGTAAATCTCTCAGCATACGTAAACAATTCAGAAGGCTCAGCTGTAGGAGTAGCAGGAGGTCAGTTCGTTATTGACGCTGGCTCGGCTGTAAAGTTCGATTCTGTTAAAGACGGCGGAGCTTATGACGCTAAGATCGAAGTCAATGACAAGGGCGAGCAGCCAGCATTCCTCTTCTCAAAGGTAGCAAAGGAAGGTGTGGTTGCAGCTGACAAGGCTGAGATCATGACACTTACTTATACTGTTCCTAAAGATTGTAAGGAAGGTACTTACGATGTTAAATGGGCAGAGCAGGTTGTAAGTGACGGTTTAGCAAAGAACATTACTTCTAAGGTAAAGTTCACAAATGGTTCAATCACTGTTAAGAGTGATAATGAGCAGACAGGCAAGATCAAGTGGGTGCTCGGCAACGAGACCGCTAAGCCTGGCGATACTGTAAAGCTAAATGCGATTGTTGACGATTCTGCAAACGCAGCAGTAGCAATTGCTGGTGCACAGTTCGCAATCAATTCTGCATCAAAGGATATCAAGCTTGTAGGCGTTTCTGAGAAGTCAGAGGCTTATGATGCTGCTATCAGCAAGAATCTTGATCAGAATGTTATCATGTTCGGCAAGGCTGGATCGGCTTCAGTAGCTGCTAAGGACGGAAAGAATATTGTTACACTCGAATTCAAGGTTGATGAAAAGTGTGCAGAAGGTAAATACGACATAAAGTGGGCTGAGGAAGTTATCAGCAGCGCTTTATCAAAGAACATCACATCAAACGTTGAGTTTGTTGATGGATCAATAACAGTTAGTTCAAATCCTGATGCTGATGCAGTATCATGGGTAATTCCTGATGTTACGGTTAAGGCTGGTGCTACAAGTGCTGAGCTTAAGATTCAGGTAAAGGGTAATTCTGACCTTGCAGTTGCAGGCGCTCAGTTTGCGTTTGCAGTTAAGTCTCCACTTACTCTGAAGAGCGTATCAGGTAAACCTTATGGTCAGGCTCTTTCTGAAGATAATAATAATTATCTCTTTGCAACAGTAAAGGGTGCTACAGCAAAGGACGGAGATGTTTTTGCTACACTTACAGTTGATATTCCAGCTGGCACAACAGGTAAATTCCCTGTTTCATGGTCAGATACAGTTGTAAGTGCTGAAAAGGGCGTAAACATCACTTCTAAAGTAAAGTTTGTTGATGGTTCTATCACAATTGGTGAAACAACTACAACAACAACAGAGGCTACAGAAGATATTAAGACAACAACTTCAACAACAGGCTCCTTCCCGATTACAACTACAACAACAGCTCCTGTTGTAATCCCAGAAGATAAGTCAATTGCATGGATTGTTGGCAACGAGTATGCAAGACCTGGTGATCAGGTTAAGGTTGAAATTAAGGTATTTGATCCAAACAATAAGGCACTTGCTATCGCAGGAGCTCAGTTTGATATGGAGTCAGGTGCTAATGCAACTCTTACAGCAGTTGGCAAGAAGTCCGCTTACGGCGCTGATGTTATGACAAGTGAAGATAAGGTAAGACTTTTCTTCGCTGACAGCACACTTAAGGCAGCTGAAAATGATTCAGTAGTTGCTGAGCTTACTTACACAGTAAGTGAAAATGCTAAAGAAGGCGAAGTAATTCCTGTTGAAATCAAGAATCTCGTGGTTGCAGGAGAAAAGAGCGCTAATATAGCATCACAAGTCTACACAGTTAAAGGTAGCATCACTGTTCTTCCTAAGACTACTATAACTGAGACTAGCGTGACTGAAACGGTTGTAACAACAACAGTTGATCCAAAGAAGACAACAACATCTTCTTCGACAACTAAGAAGACAACAACAACTTCTTCGACAACTAAGAAGACAACAACAACTTCTTCGACAACTAAGAAGACAACAACAACTTCTTCAACAACAGTTGATCCTAAGAAGACAACAACAACTTCTTCAACAACAGTTGATCCTAAGAAGACAACAACATCTTCATCAACAACAGTTGATCCTAAGAATACAACAACTTCTTCATCAACAACAGTTGATCCTCAGAAGACAACAACATCTTCTTCGACAACAGTTGATCCTAAGAAGACAACAACATCTTCATCAACAACAGTTGATCCTAAGAATACAACAACTTCTTCATCAACAACAGTTGATCCTAAGAATACAACAACTTCTTCATCAACAACAGTTGATCCTCAGAAGACAACAACAAGTGTAACTACTACAAGCAATGGTGGTAGTGATACGACAACAGTAGTAACTGTAACAAAGAAGGCTGGCTTTGTAAAGACATATGCTTCTATCGAGACAGAGGTAGGCTACTACTTCAGCCACGATGATGGTACAGTATCAGGCGGCTTTAAGAAGAGCCAGATAAAGACCATCCACATCTATGATCTTTATGATGACGGTCACAAGGAAGAGCAGACTGTAGATACAAGCAAGATTAACTTTAATGGTGTAACACCTGAATCAGCTTATAACAGTGTTCCTCACGTTGTAGGCACAGGTACAGTTAAGGATTTCCAGTACAGCGTTAATGTATTTTACGATGACGGTGTAAATAAGGTTCTTGTTGATGAAAGCGGTTCTGAACTTTCGATTACAGCATATATTGGTGTTAAGGGTGATATCACACTTAACAATATCTGTGATGCTGTAGATGCTTCTATAGCACAGAGGTACTATGCTAGCCTTTCAACAGGTGCAACAGTTACAGACATTAAGTGTCAAACAGCTTCTGAAACTTCAGGCGCATATCAGGTAGCATCTCCTGTAGATGCATTTGATCAGCTTGCTGCATTCCTCGGTGACGTAACTGAAGATGAGTACAGTTTAGTAAACTGGCAGCAGACAAAGAGTGAAAGAGTTATCGATGCAGTTGACGCATCCAAGATTCTTAGATTCTATGCAATGAGATCTGTTACATCTGCAGATATATCAAGCGGTGAGATTTGGCAGACAATTAATAAGACTGTACAAGTTGAAGCATAAAGCACAGGATCATAAAGCTGAAAAAGCTTAATAAAAAAGCAGGCCAAATGGCCTGCTTTTTTTTCAATAATTACCGATTGACAGAATAAAAACAAAATGATATAATAGGTATGCTGAAAATCAAAAAAATGAAAATAAAAGGGCATAAATATTACAGAAAGTTCAATTGGACGAAAATATTACTGTTCATTAAGGGGTATATTGTGAAATAAGCACAAAAAGCCCAAATATTAATCGTCAATTATTTTTGATAAAAATGTGCTGTTTTGCTTGACTTATTGTTGTTTATGTGATAAAATGTAGTTATGAATTTTGGGGCAAGTTATATTCAAATGCAGAAATTGGTCCCGAAATTTAGCCTAATGCACGGGACCACTTGTGTCCAAGACGTGTCTCGGGCAAAGGGGGAATAAACATGTTAGAGAGGTATAGAACAATGAAGAACTCATTATTCAAGAGAGCAATCGCAGCAGCAGCAACTGTTCCGCTGGCTCTCACACAGTGTCCTACATTCACAAATGCTGTATCAATCAATGCGGTAAAGGGAACTGCACAAGTACAGGCAGAAGAAGGCGTTACACTGGAAGATATTCTTTATATCCCTGCTGGCCAGACAGTTTCTAACTGGAACAAGAAGTTAACACAAGCAATGGCTTCACAGGGAGAAAAGACTGGTACTGTTAATATTGAGGAATTATCTCAGAGAATAATCAACAATGCAGGTCAGTATAAAGATGTTGCAGAGTATGCGTTAGATCTTCTCAAGAATGTGACTTACAAGCTCGACGAAAACCTTGATCTTACAATCGAAGGTGAAGTAGCAGAGCCTGATTTTAATGAGATCATCAAGACTGAGATGGATTCATCTTCGTCTTCATCAGAGGCTACACCTGGACGTCAGATGGCTCCGAAGGTTGCTGAGGGATTTGATCTTTCACTCCTGCCTGAGGGCGTAGACGTTGAGGACCTTAAGAAGTTAGATCTTACAACTATTGCTGACGAGACACGTAAGGAACTTGCAGAGAAGTACGATATTCCAGAGATTGCAACTGCAAAGACAATCGGTGAGATTAAACTTGACGGCAAGAATATTGACAACGAAACAATTAAGAATATCAGCCAGGATTACGTTTCTATCAAATTTGATGGAATAGATTTCTCAAAGACAAAAATCGGTGGTAAATTTAAACTTGTTATCAACGGTTCAGATCTTAAGGCAGGAACTACTGTAACTGCTGATTTCACATACGAGTGCAACGATGGCAATACATATTACTTAGGACAGCTTCCAGAATTTGCTAAGAATAGCTTAGAGGCTATAAAGAAAACTGGCGACGAGGGAATTAAGAACAGCATTGATGAGAGCGTTGCTACAGCAATTCAGGATAAGTTTGACCATAAGCTTAACAAGTTAATCAAAGTTGCTTCAAAGGCAGACAATGGAATTACAAGACTTCTTAATGCTGGTCAGCACTCTAAGACATTTGCTTCAGTTCCTGATGCAATAGCTTATACTAATGATAGGATTACTAGCAACAAGTATTACAAGAAGGCTGAGATTAACAAGCAGCTCCCTGCAAAAGCAACTGATATAGCAGCTAATAGCTTAGTTCTTAAGTATTATGAGAAAGCTATGGAAGCTACAGACAATAAGTTCAGCATTACAGCTAATGAGCTCGGTCAGTTCGTTGATAGCCTTATGAATGTTAAGGTTGATACAGACGGAGCTAAGGGAACTGTTGTAGCAATATTCCCTGATAGTGAAAAGGAAACAAAGGAGTTACAGGAATACCTTGCACAGAAGGGTTATGTTCTTGAGAACTCATACAAGAAGCTTACTGCAAAGGGCGATCTTACAAACGTGAAGACAGAGAAGTTTGGTTCTGCTGATATTCAGCTCGAGAGAGTTATGCAGACAAACACAACAACAACTACAACATCTACAACAACTACTACAACAACTACGACTACTTCAGGTACAGATACAGATACAGATACAGATACAAACACAACCACTACAACAACAACTCCAACCACAACTACAGAACCTGTTGTAACAACAACAGTTCTCGGAGCTTACTTAGAAGCTCAGGTTGAGCAGTATTCCTTCTACTACAGCATTGAGGAAGCTTTCGATAAGTCGCAGATCACAAATGCTAAGATCCACGGCAAATATCAGGAAGGCTATAAGCAGGAAGACGGCACAGTTAAGATAACAGGTGAGAAGGAAAATGCAGTAGTTGATGCTGACATGGATCTTATCTCATTCGGAACAGCAACTCCTGCTAATACATACGACAAGACTAGCAAGACATATAAGTATGAAATCCCCGTTTACTATAATGGTGAACCAGTAGTGGATTCAGTTGGTGAACCATTTACAATGAAGGTTTACATTGGCGTAAAGGGTGATACAAACCTTGATGGAATTGCAGATGCAGTTGATGCTTCGCTTGTACTTCGTTACTATGCACAGCTCTCAACTGGTAAGAAGCCAGAAGATGTAACGCTTTCAAATAACGCAATACTTCAGGGCAACCCAAGCAGTTCATATGATGACCTTGCTGCATTCCTCAGCGACGTTCAGACAGCTGGAGCCACTGCAGTAACAAGATTCACAAGAAAGATTAACAGAACCTGCGATGCAGTTGATTCTTCAAGAATCCTCAAGTTCTACGCTAAGAGATCTTCTGCAGATTACGAGAGTATGACAAACAAGCAGATCTGGGACATCGTTGATAAAATCGCTCCTGATCCTAATGCAAACAAGGAAGCACAGGAGAAAGCACAGGATGAGGCATAATTTATACCTTTAAATCCACTATGAATGTTTAATCTGCCGTCGATAGCGGCGGCAGAGAACATATATAAATTATATCTGAAAGGAAATAATGACAATGAAGAAGAATGCATTCAAGAGTGTTATTGCAGCACTCGCTGTTTCAGCTGTAGCAGTTTCAAGTACAGCTATGGTAGCATTTGCTGGCAAGGCTGCTGGTCAGGAATATGACTTAGCAGGTTTAGATCCTAACAATGCTACAGTTAAGCCTACAATTACAATCGAGACAAAGGAAGTAGAAGTATCAGATGCTGGTTCAACTGTAACTCTTAACCTCTCAGTTGAGGGTGCAGCAGGCAAGTATGCTCCTACAGGTCTTCACGTACAGTTTGACAGCAGACTTAAGCTTGTTCAGAGAGACGGCGAGTATGCAGAAAAAGGTGATGCTGGTAAGAAGCTCAGCTATACAGAAGAGAAGGACGGAGATAATGGTTTCTTCGTAACAACATCTGCTGATAAGGATAGCGGTAATGACGGTGTTCTTTGGACATTTGATCTTCAGATCCCTGCTGATGCTAAGGCTGGTGATGTTTATCCTGTAGAGGTTGCTTATAAGAGCACAGAGAACGCTAAGGACCTTTTCACAAACGTTGACCAGAATGAAGAGGGTCAGTTAATGCAGGCATGGGTATTCACAAACGGTATCGTTCAGGGTGCTATCAAGGTTAACGGACCAACTGAACCTCCAACGACTGAGTCTACAACAACTACAACTGAGTCTACAACAACTACAACTGAGGCTACAACAACTGAAGCTACAACATCTAAGGCTGCTACAACAACTCAGGCAGCTACAACTGCAGCTAAGACAACAACAAAGGCTGGCAACTCACCTAAGACAGGTGTTCAGGGTGCAGGTCTCGCAGTTGCAGGTCTTGCTATCGCTGTAGGTACAGCATTTGCTCTCAGAAAGAAGGAAGACTAATTAATTAGTCGTATTCATACTGAATATTAAAAGGCTCTCTAATTGAGAGCCTTTTTTAATCCCCCCTGTACATTAAAATTGTGTGCTAGGGGGGGGACTATTCTTTTTGGGCAGGTGGAGAGTAGCTTATACCGCCCCATCCGTCAACATTAGCGCGTTTCATAGCACCGAATAGTCTATCTTTGAAACCATGCTCCTTATGTTCCATATCAGCTATAAAATCTTTTGTTTTCTGTCTGTTAGTGTGTCCGTCGGCTGGACATACAGACTTCACAACGGGAAGTTGATTTCTTCTAGCAGCTCTGCGAATTTCTTTTTCTGGAGCAAGTACAAGAGGTCGAATAACGGTGACCTTTTTATGAGTGAGATATGTGCTTGGAGCAAAGCAACCTATACGACCTTCGGTGAAGAGATTCATAATAAAGGTTTCTACTGCATCGTCGTAGTTGTGACCGAGAGCAACTTTATTGCAACCTAAGTTATTTGCGGCGTCATGAAGCGCACCACGGCGCATTCTTGCACAAAGGCTGCAGGGACTTGGTTCTTTCCTTATATCAAAGACTATTTCTCCAATTTGCGTAGGAATAACATGATATTCCACACCTTGACTGTTGCATAGTACTTCAACTGGTGAGAAATCAGATGCGTTTTCTTTGAAACCCATGTCGAGAGTTACACCTACAATCTCATAATTTATACCGATGAAGCGTCTGAGGAGGATGAGCCCCTGTAATAGTACTAGACTGTCCTTGCCGCCGGAAATGCCAACGAGAATGCGGTCTCCGTCGTTTATGAGCCCGTATTCCTGAATTGCCTTTCGCATATAACCCAGAATTTTCTGCATATTGTCCTCCATAAACTTTTATTGATTGATTATAACATAAATACGGTAAAAAAGCAACCATTTCTCAAACATGAAGCTGTGAAGACATCAGAGGATTGTTTATGATGTTTTTAATGATGGCTGTTAATAAATGACAGTATAACAGTTCTAAAAAAATTTTCAAATTAAAACTTGCATTAATTGAAGAAATATATTATAATATAAAAGACAATATATAATTATAAGTGGAGCTTCATTTTAGAGAGCCCATAAGTGAAAGGAGCTGCGCTTTTGGCGCAGAAAAAGAAATGACCTCATTAATTAACGATATAATCATTATGGCAGCGGCAGATCATACGGCTATTTCAGCCCCGTTGAGAAAGCTGCTCATTCTGATAGGCGCAATAGTTGTAATACTTATACTTATAATACTGCTTTTTAGCAGTAAGAGCAAGTTCAGACAGCTTTTATCATTGTTTCTAGAGGAACAGCCAGAGGAGGAAATGGTCAGCGAAATGCCCAACAGAGGTGCTTCTACAACAGCCGTACAGCGCAAAACTGCTCCTGAAGAGGAGTTTGTACAGAAACGGACATCTGAGCCTATAGTGGAGATGGCTACCCTTGTACGAAAAAGTGATGATCGTTTGAGAATTATCGAGAGTTCTGGCCAGATAAGACTTGTTGATGAGTACTATGAACTTATTTTTGTTACACGTAAGGGGCAGAAACTGAAAATTGAGTGCTCGGCAGAGGCTTATGATAAAATACCCTTTAATCAGCAGGGCTCGCTTACATACAAGCGTAATACGTTGGTAAAGTTCAAGTATTACGAGGACACAGTATTTAATTGATAAAAGGGCGGCTTAAGTGGGGTACATATACAGAAAACATTACTTATTTATCGGGGGAATTCTATTTGAATAAAGGGTTTCATCGAATAATAATGAAAAACCTGTACGTGTACCTTACATAAGCTGCCCCATATTTGTATATAGAAACGGACGTGTAAAAATGGTAAACTTCAACAACGACTGGGACGAGCTTCTCAAGGGTGAGTTTGATAAGGAGTACTACCTGGAGCTCAGACAGACGCTTATTACAGAATACAGAACGCAGCGAATTTATCCCGGAATGTATGATATATTCAATGCTATGAAGTATACAGCATACAACGACGTAAAATGTGTGATCATTGGACAGGATCCATATCACGGTGAAGGACAGGCTCATGGTCTAAGTTTTTCTGTGCGTAAGGGAGTTGCTCCGCCGCCGTCGTTGATAAACATATTCAAGGAGATACGTGATGACGTGGGAATAGACAATCTTGGAAAGCATGGCGAGCTGACAAAATGGGCACAGGAAGGTGTTTTGCTGCTTAATTCCGTACTTACAGTGCGAGCTGACCAGGCAAGAAGTCATCATGGTATAGGTTGGGAGAACTTTACCACTGACGTTATACAGCTCCTCAACAAGCGTGAAAAGCCAATGGTATTTATGCTTTGGGGAGGCGACGCAAAGGCAAAGCAGCAATTTATAACAAATCCGAACCATCTTGTACTGAGAGCTGCACATCCCAGTCCGCTTTCTGCGTATAACGGATTCTTTGGGTGCAGGCATTTTTCAAAGGCAAACACATTTCTTCGAGCTAATGGCATGAAAGAAATAGACTGGTCCATAGACTGATGGGGGCAAATTATGCATATAAAGGAACTTTTTGGTAAAAAAACAGTGTATTCATTCGAGGTGTTTCCACCTAAAAAAACTAGCCCTGTTAATGTGATATATGATACTCTTGACGAGCTAAACGGATTAAAGCCAGATTTTATAAGCGTAACTTTTGGTGCTGGTGGTAGTGGAAACAGCAAATATGCACTGGAAATAGCTTCTAAAATAAAAGCAAGTGGCATTACACCAATGTTGCATCTGCCTTGTATCAACTTCACAAAATCTGAAATAGATATGGCTCTTAACGAAGCGCAGGAGCGTGGCATAGAGAATATCCTTGCGTTGAGAGGAGATATAAATCCAGATATCCCGCCTGTTGGCGAATTCCATTACGCAAGCGAACTCATAAGCTACATAAGAACAAAGGGCAGTTTTGATATTGCAGGAGCTTGCTATCCTGAGTGTCATCCTGATGCAAAAAATCTCATTGAAGATATAACAAATCTTCGAAAAAAGATTGAAGCTGGAGCTGATCACCTTATAACACAACTTTTCTTCGATAACGACAGTTTTTATGAGTTTCGAGAAAAGGCAGCTATTGCAGGCATAAATGTGCCTATAGAGGCAGGTATCATGCCTGTTGTTAACAAGAATCAAATAGAGCGCATGGTAACTACCTGCGGTGCAAGTCTTCCTAAGAAGTTCGTCCGTATAATGACGAGATATGAGCATAGTCCCGAGGCACTTTGTGATGCGGGAATAGCCTATGCTGTAGATCAGATAGTTGATCTTGTAGCAAGTGGAGTTGACGGAATACACCTTTACACTATGAACAAGCCATACGTTGCACGCAAGATAAGCGAAGCCGTATCGGGCATACTTGGTACATAAATGGAGCTGTTGCCAATATCAAAGGTCGAAGCTGCACGTTATATGGGAGTAAAAAGTGAGCCTGACAGTGCAGTTGCAGAACTCCTTGACAGAGCTGAAAAACAGGTGCGCGAGGCTTTGCGCCCCAAATATGTCTACCTTGAAACAGATATAAGTATTACCGATGAAGGAGTTATTCTTGGCGCAATGTCGGAACCTTTGACGGGAGATGACATAAAGCGACATCTTAAAAACTGCAACAAAGCAGTGCTCCTTGCGGCAACGCTTTCACAGGATGCTGATAAGCTCATACGTCAGGCAGCTGTGACGGACGTTGCGTATTCACTGGCTCTTGACTGCATATGTAGTGCAGCTATAGAACAAGTTTGCGATAGAGCGGAAGAGGAGATATTTGCCAGGCAAGTTGCTCCCTACAGAACGTGGAGATTCAGCCCAGGTTATGGAGATCTTCCAATAACGATACAGCGAGGATTTTTGCTTGCACTCAACGCTCAACGCCGCATCGGATTGACTGTTACGGACAGTAGTCTTCTTATACCATCAAAGTCTGTGACGGCAGTTATCGGTGTTTCTGACGCTCCTGTTGAGCGGGGGAGGCGAGGCTGTGCGATATGCACAATGAAAGACAGCTGTGCCTACAGACTTTCGGGCAGTATTTGTAAAAAATAGTACGTAAAACAGACTTATTCCGTTATTTATTTAATTAGGAATATGTGATATTATCACTATAATTCAACCTAAAATCTATGTAAAATAGATATTGACACAAATAGTAACAAAGTGATATAATTAAGAAAAACGCAATAATTGATAAAAACGCAATTAAAGGTCTGTTCAAAAAATAATAGCGGGATTTTAAAAGGAGTTAGATGATGAAAAAAGTCAGGTATTTCATTTCTGCATTGCTCATAGCTGCAATGCCTGCATCACTTCTTTCATGCAGCAGCAAGGACGAGAAGCCAAAGTACAGCAAGCAACTCGATAATTCTGTAAGAGAAGAAATACATAAGAATGCCGCTGAATCAGAGCTTCTTACAGGCGAAAAACTTGAAAACGGCGTTATAAAGTGGCTCTCCGACTGGGATATCAACCCCGACGGCACAGGCAAGAACGTTCCTACGGACCTTGCAGTGTTTCAGGAGCGCTATGGCGGCACTGTAAAGTATTATAAATGTACATACGAAAACCGTTACGACAAGCTTGCGGAGTATATAAATTCCGACGAGGGCATAGACTTCTTCTATGGAGGAAATCTCGACGCTTTTCCTAACGGTGCAATAAAGAAGATATTTACTTCCATTGATGACTATATTGACTTCGATTCTCCACTGTGGGAGGATGTAAAGGACCTTAACGACAGCTTTATGTGGAACGGCAAACACTATATGGCAGGCGTTCAGGCTACAGGCGATAAGGTGGGAGTAATCTATAACCGAAAGACAGTGGCTGAGGCTGGTCTTGAGGACCCTGCTGACCTATTCGCAAAAGGCGAATGGGATTGGGACGCATTTGAGAGTATGCTCGAACAATACGTCGATATTCCAAATCAGAGATATGGTATTGACGGCTGGTGGTTTGAGTTTGGATTGATGAATACCATAGGTATTCCGCCCATAAGTCTCGAAAATGGCAAACTTATAAGCAATATCGGCGATCCTTCAATGGAGCGTGTTCAGAACTGGATGTACGAGCTCAGTCAGAAAGGCTATGTTGCTATTGGCAGTGATGATTTGGGCTGGACGGAGCACCCGGCATATATTGGCGAGGGCAAGACTCTTTTCTATCCTTCGGGCTTGTATGAGTTTTACAAGGAAAAAGCTCAGTGGAGCAAGACCTTTGGAAATGATGTGTTCTTTGTACCTATGCCAAAAGATCCAAAAGCTGACGAATATTATATCCCCACAGGCTTTGAAGCCTATATGTTCGTAAGTGGCGGTTCGAATCCCGAGGGCGTGGCAAAGTACCTCGACTGCAAGCGCTTCACACACCTAGATGAGAACACAAAGGCACTTGCCGATAAGCAGTTTATAGAAGATTATGGCTGGACACAGGAAATGCTTGATATGAAAGATAGTATGCAGGAGCTTGCGGAGGAGAATCCTGTTATCGATATATCAAAGGGCGTATCCGATGACTGCGGTGAGCTTCTTGACGACAGTCTAAGAAAGGCTGCAAGAGGTACACCGTGGAATGAGACATATGAATCTATTTATGCAACAGTTGATAAGTATCTTGAAAAGATAAACGCAGAACCTGAGGCTGTGGATGTCGAATGAGAACCCGAAAAAGAAGAATTGTTTGTTTTTTTAGTTTAACTATTGAATAATGTGCAAAATTGTGCTATAATTAACAAAAAGCGGTTAATATTTTGTTGATTAGAGCTTGAAAGGAGGCTATGATCATGGAGAAAGTGCTTGTTACAGGGGGATGCGGACTATTAGGTCAGCATATTTGTTCAGGACTGTTGAAGAAGGGATATGAGGTCATAGCTATTGACAGGGAGGAGACCGGCTACAACGACGGAAAGGATAATTATTCTTTTGTTGAGTGTGATCCAACTGACAAGAACTCTATTGCAGAGCTAATTGAGAAATATGACTTTAAGGCAATTGTACATGCTGCATTTACTGTAGATAACGATTTCTCGCCGATAATAACCGAAGAAGAAATGAAGGCGTGTGCCACTGCGGACAAATTCATTTATCATTATGCGGTAACATCGTCGATTAAGAAAATAGTTATGCTCAGTACCTCTCAGATTTATCAGGTTACCAAATCACGTGAGCCAATCCGTGAGGACAGTGATCTTAAACCACTTACCAATTACGCAAGCATGAAGTATGCATCTGAGAAGATGATGGTTACTGAAATGCAACATCATAAGGATGAGGTTATTGGTTGTATTATAAGGTTTGCGCCTGTTTATACACTTAATTTCACCGATAATCTCATGGCGAAGATTACAGATCCTAAAGACGGTTCACTATTCGTGTATGGACAGGGACAATATGGTTTTCAATTATGTTGCGTACACAATCTTGTTGATTTTATACTGTGTTTTATCAAGAACGCAGATTCTAACAAATATTCCGGCGTTTACAATGTAAGTGATAAGCTCCTAACTTCTGCTGCTGATATCATAACATTTATGCGTGAGCATCATCGCCTTGGAGCGGTTGTGCAAAAATCGCCTGTGGGCACTATGTCTAAGCTTAAAGGATTATTCGGTGTAAGCAAGGAAGAAAAGCAGAATTATCGTTATCTTGATATGAATAAAGTTGAAAACAACAATATGCTTGACTGCACTCGTGCGTCAAAGCTTGTTACGTTCCGCTGGGATATACATAATACTAAGTAAATTCAGCCCCGTGTGCAAAGCACACGGGGCTGTCCTTATTCGATAATTGTATAGTTATCTGAAGCATTCTCCTTTGTAGCGTGCTCTGTAACGCTTAGGACCTTAACTTTAAGGGGACGTGTCCCCATATTGATCTCGATTATGTCATCCACCTTAACGTCGTAAGAAGCGCGTGCAACCTTACCGTTTACAACTATTTTCTCAGCGTCGCATGCTTCATTTGCAACTGTGCGGCGTTTGATAAGGCGTGTAACCTTAAGGTATTTATCTAGTCTCATATTTATCCTTTCTATTGTATAACAAACGGGGACAGAAGTCTGTCCCCGTAATTTATTACTTTTTCTTCTTCTTGCTGTTCTTTACTGTGTTAACAGCTTCCTTGAGGCCTCTGCCAGCCTTGAAAGCGGGAGCCTTGCAGGGAGGGCAAACCATCTTAGTCTTAGTCTTGGGGTTGATGCAGGTCTTTTCGCCTCTCTCACGAATCTCAAATGTTCCGAAGCCTGTGATAGAAACCTTTTCACCCTTAACGAGTGTTTCCTGGATTGATGAAAGTGTAGCTTCAAGAGCAGCAGCTGCGTCCTTCTTAGTGCAGCCTGCCTTTTCTGCGATTGAATTGATGAGTTCAGTCTTTGTCATTTTTACGTTCCTCCGTTTTACTGATAATTGATTTTGCCTTGTTCCAATACTTGTCAAGCTCTTCAATAGGAAGCTCCTTCATGTCGATATTTTCGGCAGAAGTGAGGTCTTCTGT
>JAFZYX010000183.1 GCA_017616055.1 Ruminococcus sp. | reverse complement strand
TATTTTCTGGTTCAGCCGGGATTTCCGGCTGGTTTTCGGTGGATTGGGACCATGTTTCTGCCCACATATCGCAGATCTCACGGCGCTTGGCTTTCCGGATCAGGAAGAATCCGAACACGGCCAGTGCGATGCAGGGGAGCGTCATGAGAAAATCAGAGGGCGTTGCTTCCTCCGTGAGGATCGCGCTGACCTCGTCGGCGTTCTGGAAGGAAAGCATCAGAACGTCATGCGCCGAATGCAGCAGAATCGGGATGAGCAGATTGCCTCCGCGCATCAGCACGGCACCGAAGAAGATGCCGATACAGCTTGCGCTGACAGCCTGCACAAGGCTTGCGCTGAGCGAAGCGCCCAGGATGATATTGGTGAGATGGAACAGGCCGAAGAACACACCAGTGACGATGACGATCAGCGGGACCTGCTTTTCGGAACGGAGCTGCCGTTTCAGATAGGAGAGCGGGAAGCCGCGGAAGATGACCTCCTCTGAAAAACCGGCGGTCAGTGCCGTAGAAAAAACATAAAGACTGAAGGTCTTGGGAAAATTGCCGTCCAGGAATTCCGGCAGACAGATCAGCAGCCAGTACGGCAGGATGACCGGACAGAGCTTCAGCGTTCTTGTGAAGCCGCGGAACAGGATGCCGCGGAATTCCGGCCGGAACCAGAGCTTGTAGATCAGCAGTGCAATGCATGCCATGACTGCGATGCCGACAAAGAGGGAATCGTTGATGTTGAAGCCTGGCAGAAGGATGCTGACGATTAAGAAAACGATTGTCGTGGGAACGGTCACAACGATATACGCAAGAATGATCAGTACTATCGTGCCGAGAACGGTGTGCCTGTCAAAAAGCGGATGCTGTCGCGGTGTGCGGATTTGTGGTTCCATGTTTTGATAATTCCTTTCCGTTGAAAAAAGAAAGCGGCATACAGAACGTATGCCGCTTATCGTTGCATTCGTTCCTCATCTTTCGGCTTGCGCCGCAGGATTTGGCACCATACGCTTCTGCGCGGTTGCCGCGGCATCACAGGACCTGGTTCCTCCGCCGCTCATGATAAGGCTGTATTACATTATAGCAGATGATTTCCGATTTGTCAAGAGCAGATTCTGATTTTTTTCATAAATCAGCCGCCGGATGCATACAATACAGAAAAAGGCGGTGGTATGATGCTTGCATTTTTATCAGGACTGTTCGGGCAGATGACCTTTTTTCTGCTGCATGTCGATCATGCGGCGGCCTTTCCGCCGGCGCTGACCAGAGCCGAGGAGGAGGCATGCCTGAAACAGCTTGCGGAAGGGGACGACGCCGCGCGGCAGAAGCTGATCTCGCACAATCTGCGGCTGGTCGCGCACATGACCAAAAAGTTCTACGCGCCAGACCGGGAACAGGATGAGCTTATCTCCATCGGGACGCTCGGGCTGATCAAGGCGGTGTCCTCGTTTAAGGCGGAGAAGGGCGCCCGCTTTGCGACATATGCCTCGCGGTGCATTGAAAATCTTACCTAGCGTTTATGTATACGGAAATAAGCCATCAAATAAGTGTTATCGGATTAAACAGAAGATTTCGGACGCCATGATTATGCTTTATAAGTACGAAAACGGCGAAGTTTCGCATAAATTACTCTATTCTCATGTAGCAAGTATCAATAAAAGAAATTGTGATGATAACAACTTGAGTTTCCTTTTGGCGTACCCTGATGCTACCGGTTTGAAAACGGTTGGTGACAAATTAAAATGGTATCGGCTAAAGCATGATCTGATGCAAAAAGAATGTGCCTCTGTCATGCAGATTGACAGAGGCACTTATTCTGCTTATGAAGAGAATGTGGTTGATGCTTACCCATTGGACAAGCTGCAAATGATTGCTGACTATTATCACATTGATATTACGAAGTTGCTGGATGACTATAATCTCTTTTTGTTGAATGATCAGGGGCAGCAAGTCAGAGCACTTCGTCAGGAAATGCACATGACACGAAACACATTTGCAGAGCAATATCATATTTCTGTGGATACTATAAAGAATTGGGAAATGAATCGTACACGGATGGCGAAACAGTCTTTTGCTAAGCTATTTGAGCAAATCAGCACTGTTGGGCTTTGATACTAGGAGCGACCTAATATTTTCCGGAAATAGCAGTGTATCCGGTATGATGTATTCGTATTTATTCTACAGTCTACTTTACAGCATACCTCTGAGAGCAGGGTAGTACTGCAACGCAGGCATACAGCCACAGGAGGCTGCATGTTCACCAGTTGTCCACACTCTGATTTGTTTTCGGTTCTCAAGGATTGTGATACGGCACTTTTGTAAATGACACTTAACGACACTATCCGAAGCAGCGAAAGTCAGCATAAGGCAAATACAACAAAATCGCCCAGACCTCTTGAAAAGTCGGGCGATATGTGGTATACTATAATTGAAGGGTAATACCCATGAACAAATAAGAAAAAATCGTTATGCTGAAGCTCGATGTGATATTCAAGCGAGTGTTCGGAAATGATAGCAACAAAGCCATTATTGCCGCTTTTATCTCCGATCTGCTTGAAATTCCCCGTGAGAGCATCAAGGCTATTTATATCAATAATGTTGAGCTGACACCTGAATACCTCGAAATGAAGTTCAGCAGGCTCGACCTGAAACTTGATGTGGACGGTAGAATCGTCAATATTGAGATTCAGGTCAACAGAGAAACAGACTTCAAGGAGCTTACCCTGTTCTACTGGTCAAAGCTCTACAGCGAGGAATTAAAGACTGGCGAAGAATACGGCGAGTTGAAGCAGACCATCTGTATCAACATCATCAACTTTGACTTGTTTGACTGTGAGGACTATCATTCACGTTTCAAGGTTCTTGAAACGGAACGTCATGAGGTGCTGACAGAAAAATTCGCTATTCACTTCTTTGAACTGAAAAAGTTCAGTAAATTCAAGAAAAATAGGCGAATGGAAGATTGGCTGAACCTGATCAATGCGGAAACGGAGGGTGATCTTATGGCAATTCAGCAGACAACACAGATTCCGGAAGTAAAAGATACGATCGTTATGCTCCGTCAGCTTAGTGCCGATGAGCAGGTGCGTATGGAAGCCCATTACCGTGAGAAGCGCCTGCACGATGAAGCTACAGCACTTGGTAGTGCAAGACGTGAAGGGGTTCTTGATACCCTTGCCGACCTCGTTAAAAAAGGGCTACTCACTATAGAACAGGCTGCTGAGGAAGCTAAAATGACCGTATCCGAATTTGAAGGCAAGATAGGATTTAAGGTACAATAAATATCTATGAAACTCGATAAATGATAATCTATCAAAGCAGAGTAATCTAAAGTCTAATGGATTACTCTGCTTTTCTATTGCATTTCATCTAACTTTATGATATAATATTTGTACAAGCCTTACAAACTTAATGAAATTGCAGATTTTTTTCATATTTTACTTCGCCATTTTCGAGAAAAATGGTACTAATAAATGAAAGGGTAAGATAATACCTTTGAGAGGAGGAATCCCCACATGAGTAACGGCGAAAGTAGCTACCGCCGTTTCCTTGCGGGCGACAATGAGGGGCTGTATGAGATCATCTGTACCTACCAGACAGGATTGATACTATATCTGAACAGTTATGTCCAGAATATTCATACAGCAGAAGATATGGCGGAAAGTACATTTGTAGAGTTGATGATAAAGCGTCCGAAGTTTTCAGGTAAAAGCTCGTTCAAAACGTGGCTGTATGCGATCGGACGTAATATAACCGCAAAACACCTCCGAAAGCTAACAAAACTCAGTGCCGTTCCGTTGGAATCGCAAGAGTATCTTGCTGATGAGCAAAACGTTGAAATAGACTATATAAAAAGCGAACAAAAGCGTTCGGTTCATCAGGCTTTACATAGTTTGAAACTGGAATATCGACAAATCCTATATCTGATCTATTTTGAAGGCTTTAACAAAGAAGAAGCAGCCTTAATTATGAATAAAAGTGAAAGGCAGATAAAGGATTTGTTATTTAACTCCAAGAAAGCATTAAAAGACGAGCTGGAAAGGAGGGGCTTTGAATATGAAGAATTATGACGAAATGTATCAAAGTGTCCTCTCCAAATATGACGAGTATCTGGAAAAGAAAAAGAAGCGTATATGCACGATTAGGCGTACAGTGCCAGTTTTAGCCTGTTTCTGCTTAACAATTGTTTTAGGTGTCGGATACTGGAATCACTTCAAAAATCTCACGCAGATCCCCGTACAGCCTAATATCCTTGAAGAACCAACTATAGAAATTCCAGATACTACCTCAGCAGTAACAACTAACACAACGATTCAGACGGAAATTAAAACGGAACCCGCATCTACAACTGTCCCTATTCAAAGCTCAGAAGTAGAACATATAGCTTCTACAGCAGCCACGCAAACTGAAACGATCACTACGGTTGCGACAAATGTAGAGTCCGCTATTGTAACAGAGCCGGTTACTGACAGACCAACAGAAACACAAGCACCTGCTTCGACTGCTCCTGTTATTCAGACAACCATGAATAACGAACAGCAAACGACTGCTCCTGTTCAAACAACGGTAGAAGTGCCTTCAACAACAGTAAATCTTAATATTCATGAAGTGGAGTTTGGATATGAAAAAGAGGACAATGCCGGAGAACATCAAAAGCCATCTGCTCCACAGAAAATAGCAATGAAGTGTTTGAATTTCTGTGAACTTGGAGAAACACTCACAGTTGAGGTAGCAATGGCTGACGATAGTCTAAAGCCCATCTTTTATGACACAGCACCTGATTATGAGTATAAGATTTATGTTTGTAATCCTCTAAACTTCAAGGATGTAGAGGATGAAAAGATTATTGTAAACGAACAGCCAAAGGGATACAGACAAGCGTTTTCAAGAGAAGAAGCATCCTTGTTTGACATTAACGGAGAGATCAATAATTATGACATCTATCATCACGAAACAGCAGAGATAGATTTTTCTAATTACGAAGTCGGTGACTCAGGCTGCATTGCATTCTGTTTTTGGGCCGTATACTCGGAAGATCCCCTTCATCCGTCGTATATGGGTTCAATTCAGTATATGCATTTCTATGTAGGTGAAAAAGGGACATCAATCAGCAATCTCAGCATCGAAGATGCAATAGAGAAGTATCAGGCTGTAACGATGTCTTGACAGAAAGGAGCTGAATGATATATATTTGTAGGCAAGCGGATTTATCAATTAAATTAAAGTAGGTGATTTTATGAAAAAGAAGATTATGGCAATGTTTATCTTGGCTATGTGCCTTACAGCGGCAACGCTGAATAGTGTAAATGTTGTTAGTGCTGCCGATGAAGAAACTGATATTTCTGTTTTAATGGGCGATGTAAATGCTGATGGTTCTTTTAATATTGCAGATGTCGTATTGCTACAAAAATGGCTGTTAGCCGTTCCGAATACAGATCTCGCTAACTGGAAGGCGGCAAATTTTTACGATGACCAGATACTTAATGTCTTTGATCTGTGTTTAATGAAGCGAGCTTTGATCGAAAAGCTCGACGGCACTCCTGAGCTGGACAATCCGGAAGTAAGAGAAATCCTTTTTGGGTACGTTGATGCAGCTTCCGGTCAGAGCAAACCTATGTCTGAAATCAGAATTGCAATGAAGTGTAAGGCATTCTGTCCTGCTGGTGAAACACTAAATGTGGATGTGGCAAGACTCGGTTTCAGCGATTCGCAAATCTATGAGGGAAATGGTTTCCGTTATCAGTATTTCATTCGTCCAGGGGAGAACTGGCAAAGGCTCAATGATGAGCGGTTAATCGTCAATGGTGAAGCTGGCGGATACGAGGAATATTATTACGAAGCTGACAGACAGATGTTTCTTGTAGGCAGAGAATATGATGATTATTCCACCTATCATCATGAAACCGCAGAGCTTGATTTTCAGGATTACACAGCAGGTAGCTCAGGCTGTATCGCATTTAACTTTGTTGCCCAATTCTATGATGATGACGGAACGCTTCCGGAGCAGCCACAATCTGAGGGCTGCGGTCAGCTTCTGTATTACTATGTTGGTGAAGACGGCGTCGGTATCAGCAATACAAATGTTGAAGATGCTGAGAAAGCCTATCAGAAAAAGGGAGCTAATGAAGTTACACCTTCCAATCAATATACAGGCAGATGGCACGGAAAGAATATCTCCTATAACCTGTATGAAGCGCTTATAGCAGCAAATACTGAGACGATTCCCGTTTCAGTAACGCTCAGTGCTCTTGGCAGTGATGACTTTATTTATAAGGGTAAAACACTCCACGAATACACCATTGATCTTGCAAATAATGACGATATTGCTAAATTGGAACAACTGCTTGAACAGGGCGATATTATCAAATACGGAGAAGATGTGTACACAACCGGAACGCCTGACGGCACAGGATGGACACAATCCTATTATGCTCAAAGAGTGGAATTCTACGGCGATGAACTCCTGTCTAAATATATCGTTGACGGTGAATTCCTGAAAGAGCAGTTGCAGTCCGATCTGAAAGAACTGAAAGCTCCTTATCAAGCGGCTCTTGATGAAGCTGTTGACGCATTCTATCAGGAGAGAATTGATGAAATGATCGGTATACTGGAAGCCAAAGGCATCAGAAGCGAACGTATTGAGGATACACATGATATTGTGATGTATATTACTGCTGCTGAATTTGAAACACTGTCTCTTGAAAACGCTTCATATTTCAGTATTGCTTTTGAAGAGCCTGTGATCCTTTGAATAGCATACCATAAGTTAAATATTGTAGGACAAATCAGATGATATAACATTTATAAGGACAAATGTGAAAGCGTTAGTATTGTATATGCCGTTCCATCAGAGCCATCTGCACGGACTTTGAGAGCCACTTTCACGGAGTAAAGAGCCACCTGTGATTATAGTCTGTTTCACGCTTCGTCCGTTCGCATTTATTCCACAGTCCACTTGACAGCAAGCCTCTATGAGCGCGGTAGACCGGCAGCACAGGCAGGCAGCCACGAGGGCTGCTGCCTGGCCACCAGCCTACCACACTCATACTCACTGTCAAGCGGCTTTTGCGGCATAAAAGCTCACTCCGTTATGCAGAATATCGAAGTGGCTCTCATGTCCGGCAAGGTGGCTCT
>JAFZYX010000182.1 GCA_017616055.1 Ruminococcus sp. | reverse complement strand
TCATCATCTTCTTCGTCGTCATCATCGGTAGGAAGCACCTCTATAATCACCTTTTCGACATTCTGCTCGTTTACCTCTGCGGCAGTAATGCGGAAAATACCGCACTCAGCGGTCTCGCCTGCCTCTGGGATATGCTCCATAACATCCGTTACCCAACCACCCACGGAGGTATAATCCGTTGTTATCATATTCTCATCAAGGTCAAGCATATCCAGCATATCACTTATGCTCATATCGCCTGCAACCTCATATTTGTCAGGTGCAAGCATCATTATGTTTGTCTCTATCTCGTCGTCTTCATCATATATCTCACCAACAAGCTCCTCTATAATGTCCTCAAGTGTAACGATACCTTTAGTACCTCCGTACTGGTCGATAACTACCGCAAGATGTACCTTGGAACGCTGCATATCACGCATAGCCTCACTTATGAGCTTGGTATCGGCAATATGAGGAACCTCCTGAATGATAGAAGTGATATCACTTCCACCCTCTATCAGCATTTTAAAAAATGCTTTATTTGTAATTATACCCTTGATCTCATCAAGACTTTTCTCGTAAACAGGCAGACGGGAGTACATCTCACGACTGAATAGTTCCTTGATCTCGTCGATAGATGAACCAAGCTCCACTCCTATGACCTTAACACGCGGAATGAGTATCTCATTTACGGTTATCTCGTCAAACTCAAGCGCACTTTTTACCAGTTCACTCTCTTGCTCCTCAATAACGCCCTGTTCTTCAATCTCATCGATCATATACTTTAGCTCGTCCTCAGTAACGCTGGGAGATTCATCCCCCTTTGAGACAAGAGACGATAATTTATTGAGCAGCCACACAAATGGCTTAAAAAGTCCAACGAGGAATGTAAGGGCCGGAGCGAATGCAAGCGCAAGCTTCTCTGCGTTTTTCTTTGCATATGATTTTGGCAGTACCTCACAAAAAACCAGCACAAGCGCCGTTACGACAATAGTCGAGACAGCAGGTCCCTTGCTGCCAACAAGCTTGATAAAAATGAGCGTACTAACCGACGAAGTGGCAATATTCACGATATTATTGCCAATAAGTACAGCTGTAAGTACCTCATCGAAGCGGTTCGCGAGCCTGAGCGCCTTTTTGGCTTTTTTGCTGCCTTGCGCCTCATAATTCTTCAAACGAAGCTTGTTAACGCTGGAAAAAGCCGTTTCAGTCCCGGAAAAAAGGGCTGAAAATATCATCATAGCGATGACAAGAACTATCTTCCATATATCTGAACTGTCCATATGATTCCTTTCCTTATATAATAATGTTTTTATTATAACATACATTACAGAATAATGCAAGTCTTTGAAAAAGCCCATAATCATTTCTCATAAAATAACTTTTTTTACAGTGCTTTCACATTTTACACATACTCCCGCGAATTGTGATAGAATTTACACATAAAATTCTCAAAAACGATACAAATGCCGCAAATCCATATCACAAAGCACTAATATAATATAATCACAGGCTGAGGGAGAACCTCAGAAAGAATAATTGAAAAGGAATGTGACTATCATGAATGAGTATAATTACAATTACAATAACAATGAAAATCAGCAGAACAGCGGTGAAGGCTACAACGGCTTCAGCACAGATGGACAGCAGCCGCAGGAACAGAAGCCTAAGAAAAAGCATTCCTTCCTGAAAGTTGCCGCATTCGTAGTAGCTATGGGAGTTGTTTCTGCAGGCTCTATCGAAGGTTATCGCATATTCAACCGCGAAAGCAATATCCGAAGTGCAGCTGTAGTTGAAGAATCTGAGAAGAAGACTGAAAAAGCAACAAATACCACAAAGGAAGTAAAGTCCGAATCTGTAACAGCTCAGAACGTCAGCATAATCAAGCCAGAAGAAGTAGGTGGAAATGCTCTTTCCACAGAAGATATAGTTGAAAAGCTCCTTCCTTCAGTAGTTGGTATCGAATCAACATTCACAGCAGAGGTACAGCAGTCATCTATGGACGACTTCTTTGACTTTGGTTTCGGTGGATTTGACTTCGGCTTCGGTGACGGAAATAACGGCGGCAGCAGTAGAGGCAGTTCGACCAGGGAACTCAAGGGTACAGGTACGGGTGTTGTTGTCTCAGCTGACGGATATATCGTAACAAATGCTCATGTTATCTATGCAAACGAATACAATGCAGGCGAAGCTGACAGCGTTTCCGTTATCCTTGACGACAATGAGGTATATGATGCAGAGATAATCGGATATGAAGTTGATCTCGACCTTGCAGTATTAAAGATAGACAAAACAGGTCTTACACCTGCTGAGTTTGGCAACAGCGACGAGCTCAAGCTCGGCGAGTCTGTAATAGCTATCGGCAACCCACTAGGCTTCGATCTTATGGATACAGTAACAGGCGGTATGATATCAGGTCTCGGCCGTCATATCACTATCAATGACAAGACCATGAACCTTATACAGACTGATGCAGCCATCAATTCCGGTAACTCGGGCGGACCTCTCATCAATAAATACGGTCAGGTAATAGGTATAAACTCCTCCAAGATGTCCTCATCATATGGTTCATCTGAGGCTTCAATAGAAGGTATCGGATTTGCTATCCCTTCAAATTTAACAGCCAATGTTGTTGACGACCTTATGAATTACGGTTATGTAACAGGCAAGCCGAAGCTCGGTATATCTTGCTATCCTGTTACCGATTCAGCGGCAAAAATGTACAATCTCCCTGTCGGTGTATTCGTAGCTGACGTAAATAAGGGCGGTGCTGCTGAAAAGGCAGGCATTCAGAAAAATGATGTAATCGTTGAATTCAACGGCACAAAAGTAAAATCTGATTCAGACCTCGTTGCTGAGCTCAACAGCTACTCAGCTGGAGATGAAGTTGAAGTAACTCTCATCAGAAACGGCGAAGAAAAAACAGTAAAGCTCGTCCTTGACGAAGCTGAGCCTCCGAAAGAGGTCAAAGACAAAAACAGTGAACAGTCTGAAAAGAAGTCAAAAAAGAGTACTTCTGACGATGAAGACATTGACGAAGAAGACGAAGCTCCAGTAATAAAGAGAAGGGGCACAGAAGTTCCTGTCGAAGAATAATAAAAGTTTACTTCATTCCTACTCCTTTACAAAAAATAAATACAGCACTCCCGATTGATTTTAATTCTTTTCGGGAGTGCTGTTATTTTTAGGTTCTTACAATTCAATACTTTGGGATTAGTACCGAACGTAAAACTTCATAATTGTTTATTATTTAAAAGCTGCGATAGACTGCTCTATCTTAGCCATTTTCTCCTCTGCCTTAGCAAGCTTTGCCTTTTCGGCATCTATCAGCTGTGCTGGAGCCTTTGCGATAAATCCCTGATTATTGAGCTTTCCGCTGAGGAAATCGATATCCTTCTGGACCTTTGCTTTTTCCTTTTCAAGTCTTGCAATTTCCTTTTCTTTGTCAACCAGCTCGTCCATAGGAATGAATATACGGGCAGAATCCGTAACAGCATTGGCTGAATCAGGGATATCGAACTTATCGCCTGTTTCAACTTTGGAAGCAGAAGCAAGCTTCTCGAAGAATACTGCACATGAGTTGAAGAGTTCCTTATCAGCAGTTTCAATGAACAGCTTAGCCTTTACCGACGGAGGTACATTCATTTCTGTACGTGTATTTCTTACAGCCTTAATAGCTGAAATTATTTTCTCGAAAGCCTTTTCTTCAGAGTTGAAGTCAATAGAAGCATCATATGTTGGATAAGTCTCAAGGATTATCATTGACTTCTCATTTGTGAGAACCTGCCAGATCTCTTCGGTAATGAAAGGCATAAACGGATGGAGAAGCTTAAGCATGCCCTGCATAGCCCATACAAGAACTGCCTGTGCCTTTGCCATTGTCTCTCCACCTGCCTGAATACGTGGCTTTGTAAGCTCAATATACCAGTCACAGAATACATCCCATATAAAATCATATATCTTCTGTGAAGCCACGCCAAGCTCATATTTATCGAGATTTTCGCCAACTTCCTTTGCAAGCTGATTAAACTTGTTAACGAGCCATTTGTCTTCCAGCTCAAGTTCAACAGGAAGTCCCTTGAATTCAAAATTCTCAGGGAGATTCATCATTATAAAACGTGAAGCGTTCCACAGCTTGTTTGCAAAGTTACGTGCAGCCTTAACCTTATCGTCGATATAACGCATATCGTTTCCGGGCGAATTACCTGTAGCAAGCATAAATCTGAGAGCGTCAGCACCATACTCATTGATTACTTCAAGAGGATCGATTCCGTTTCCGAGTGACTTTGACATCTTGCGTCCCTGTGCATCACGTACAAGGCCGTGGATAAGAACTGTATCGAAAGGTACCTTGCCCATATTTTCAAGACCGCTGAACATCATTCTGATTACCCAGAAGAAGATAATATCATAGCCTGTTACGAGAGTATTTGTTGGATAGAAGTACTTAAGGTCTTCTGTATTCTCAGGCCATCCAAGAGTTGAGAAAGGCCAGAGTGCCGAACTGAACCATGTATCCAAGGTATCAGGATCCTGTCTCATTGGCTTTCCACACTTAGGACAAACCGCACTGCTTTCCTTTGTTACTATCATTTCACCGCACTCATCACAGTAGAATGCTGGGATCTGATGTCCCCACCATATCTGACGTGAAATACACCAGTCCTTGATATTTTCAAGCCAGTGGAAGTAGATCTTATCAAAACGCTCTGGAACGAACTTGGTATCGCCGTTCTTTACAGCTGCAATAGCAGGTTCAGCAAGAGGTTTCATCTTAACGAACCACTGAGTTGAAACCTTAGGCTCTACAGTTGTTCCGCAGCGGTAGCATGTACCAACATTATGGCTATATTCCTCTATCTTTACAAGAGCGCCCTCTTTTTCAAGGTCCTCAACTATCTTCTTACGTGCCTCATAGCGATCCATGCCGGCATATGCAGGATAATCATCATTTATTGTAGCATCATCGTTCATTACATTGATAACAGGAAGATTATGACGGAGACCTACCTCAAAGTCATTAGGATCATGTGCAGGAGTAATCTTAACTACACCTGTACCGAAGTCCATTTCAACGTAATCATCAGCAACAATAGGAATTTCACGGTGTACGATTGGAAGTATTACTGTCTTTCCAACGAGAGCAGTATAGCGCTCATCCTTGGGATTAACAGCAACAGCAGTATCACCGAGAAGTGTTTCCGGACGTGTCGTAGCGAGTTCAAGGTAGCCGTCGCTGTCCTTTATCTTGTAGCGAAGGTGCCAGAAATGACCTGCCTGATCCTCATAGGTAACTTCTGCATCTGAAAGCGAAGTACGGCATTTAGGACACCAGTTGATTATACGCTCGCCTCTGTAGATAAGGCCTTTTTCGTAGTACTTTATAAATACTTCCTTAACTGCCTTAGAGCAACCCTCGTCCATAGTGAAACGCTCTCTTGACCAGTCACAGGAAGAGCCCAGCTTTTTAAGCTGTTCAACAATACGTCCGCCGTACTGCTTTTTCCATTCCCATGCACGCTTCATGAAGCCGTCACGTCCGAGATCCTCTTTTGTAACGCCTTCCTTACGCATAGCCTCAACTATCTTAGCCTCTGTAGCGATAGCCGCATGGTCTGTACCCGGAAGCCAGAGTGCGCTGTATCCGCTCATTCTCTTCCAACGAATAAGAATATCCTGTAATGTTTCATCAAGAGCATGTCCCATATGAAGCTGTCCTGTGATATTCGGAGGGGGAATAACTATAGTATAGGGCGTTTTCTT
>JAFZYX010000181.1 GCA_017616055.1 Ruminococcus sp. | reverse complement strand
TATTTGCAGAAAAAACAGAATCCGTTGTGTCAGGAATATTCTTCATTACTTTTTTTAAATCAATATCCCGAGGCAATGATAAAAAATTCCCTTCTTCATCTTCCGACTTTATTGCACAGAAGATAAACTCTCCGTTTTCTATATCGAACTCAAAATAATCTGAAACCTCAGTTGGTTCAACATCTAACAATTCGGATTGTTTCTCAACAAATGTTTCATAAATCAGTTCCTTTAAGGCTTTTTCGCTTATTTTTATAAGTCTGACTTTATTCTTATCCATATTACATTCCAATCATAGCTTTAGCGCATACTTTGAATTTTCTTGGCCTATCATTCCAATAAAGCTGTATTATCATGCCTGATATTTGATCTGAAAATAATCAAGATAAGCCTTGAAGCGGTCCTGTGCGGTCAGTACGGTATCCGTCAGCCAGCCGCGTTCCTGTTCCCAGTTCTTGAGTCCGCGATAGTAGAACATCTTCAAATCGTCGGATATTATAAACGGAACTATACTATGGCGCAGGCACTCCTTCAGCATAATAAGCCTGCCAACTCTGCCGTTGCCGTCCTGGAACGGATGTATAGCTTCAAACTGATAGTGGAAATCTATAATATCTTCAAGAGATACGTTTTTCAGGTTGCTGTACTTTGATATGAGCTTTTTCATTCGCGCAGGTACTTCATCGGGAGCGGCAGTAATCTCTCCGCCTACTTCGTTAGCAAACTTCTTATATTTGCCTACAGCAAACCAATCCTTCCTGCTGTCAGCTGTGCCTGTTTTCAGTATCTTGTGAAGTTCTTTGATAAAGTTTTCTGTAAGCGGCTTCTCAGCGTTTTCTATAACATAGTCTATGCAGCGGAAGTGATTGACCGTCTCAACAATATCATCAACGTTAACGGCCTCATTTTCAAAACCTAAGGTATTGGTCTCGAAGATATAGCGTGTCTGGTCGTGGGTGAGCTTGCTTCCCTCTATATGGTTCGAGTTATAGGTGAGCTCAATTTGCAGCTTATGGTATATGCCACCGTGCTGATTGCTGCTTTTCTGCTCTCTGAGAATTTCAAGCAGTGTCTCAGGACGTTTCAGCTTGCGACGCTCAGGTCTTTTTGCATCGGCAGGGATTTTCCATGTTTTGCCGATAAGGACAACTCCTTCAATACGCTTCTCAGCACAGTAATTGCGTACTGTACGCTCGGATATTCCCCATAATTCAGCCATTTCAGCTACGCTTTTGTATTCCATATCAACACCTCCATGATTATATTATACCATATTATCGGCAAGAAGGCAACAATAATTCAAAGAAAATCTTGCCGATAAAAATATACCACAGGTTTACTTGACATTTCCATATTGACGTGATATAATGAGTTCACTGAAAGGGAAAGTTCCCGAAATTCCAACTAACGAAAGGGTGAAAACGATGAACGCTATCATGAACAACGCTATGTCTGCATACATTTGTGCTTTTGATTTCCAGCAGTCAAGCTATTTCTTCCAGCAGGAAGATAATGGCTCAGTTTTGCTGCGCACAGATCAGAAAAGTGCTTGTTCGGTTGCCCTGAGAGGGTGAGCAGAGATAGTGTTGCATTGTTGACCATCTTCTGATAGAACAGAGCCGTCTGTGTGCAGTATGGAAACTCACACAGGCGGTTTTTATTATTCTATTCAGAAAGGTGGTTATTTTTATGCCCATAGCAGCTCCGACTATCGATATGATAGCAACAGGCGCTAACATCAGAGCATTGATAAAAGGCAAAGGACTCAAGGTGACTGATGTACAAACAGTATTCGGCTTCAACACGCCGCAAGCAATATTCAAATGGATGAGAGGAGACGCTATGCCCTCCATCGATAACATGGTCATACTGGCGCATATACTTGATGTGCCTATTGATAAGATCATAATAACCAATTAAAACTCCCGCCCATGTCGGTGCGGGGAATAATTCCGTTTCGTCTAATGGCAGGACGCCTGTTTCTGACACAGGTAATGGGAGTTCGACTCTCTCAACGGGAATACATTTCCGCTTCGTCTAATGGTAGGATATCTGCTTCTGACGCAGAAGATGTAAGTTCAATTCTTTCAGCGGGAACCAATACGACTGTGTAGCCAAGTGGAAAGGCAGCGGACTGCAACTCCGTCAGCGCAGGTTCGACTCCTGTCACAGTCTCTGTATTTGCTTCTGTAGCTCAGTTGGTAGAGCGCAGGTCCGAAGAACCTGGCGTCGCAAGTTCAACTCTTGCCGGAGGCACCATTCCGTTTCGTCTAATGGGCAGGACATCGGTCTTTGAC
>JAFZYX010000180.1 GCA_017616055.1 Ruminococcus sp. | reverse complement strand
GGTGCAGCAGCTGGCGGTGACGCAGGCGGCGGTGCAGCAGCTGGCGGTGACGCAGGCGGCGGTGCAGCAGCTGGCGGTGACGCTCCCGCAGCTGAATAATTAAAAAAGGTGATACTTTGAGCAATAACATCAAATTATGCTGTCCATGCCATTTTGGTCTGGAAAGCGTGCTTAAATACGAAATACAGAAAATAGGCGGAACCGACCTCAAGGTCAGCGACGGAAAAATAAGCTTCACGGGCGACGAGAATATCCTCGCCCGTGCCAATATATGTCTGTCTACCGCAGAAAGAGTGCTTATTGAACTCATTGAGTTCAAAGCAACTACATTTGAAGAACTATTTCAGGGAGTAAGAGCTGTAGAGCTTGAAAGGTATATAGGTCCAAACGACGCTTTCCCCGTTAAGGGAAATTCGCTCAATTCCGCTCTTCACAGCGTTCCAGACTGTCAGTCAATAGTTAAAAAAGCTGCCGTTGAACGACTTAAATCAAAGTACGGTATAGAGTGGTTTGACGAATCTGGTCCTACAGTACAGATAAAGTTCAGTATTTTCAAGGACGTTGTCTCGCTTTATCTTGATACGAGTGGAGTTGGTCTCCACAAACGTGGATACAGAAAAAACTCCAATGCAGCACCAATAAAGGAAACTCTTGCGGCAGGCATAATCGATCTCGCACGAGTTCGCCAGGATTCTGTCGTATGTGACCCATTCTGTGGCAGCGGCACTCTCCTTATCGAAGCTGCTCTAAAGGCTTTAAGGATAGCTCCTGGTATAAACAGAAGGTTTGCAGCCGAGAAATGGAGCAGTCTCAGTGACAAAGTATGGCGTGAAGAGCGAAAAAGAGCTATCGATAATGTTGACAAGTCGGCAGAGTTCCACGGCATAGGTGCTGATATCGACGATGAAGCTGTGGCGCTTACTCTCGATAATGCTCACAAGGCAGGAATAAAATCTCGCCTTACTATCGAACAAGCTGATATAACAAAGTTTGTTCAGCCCTTGGATTCTATTGTGATATGTAATCCACCTTACGGTGAGCGACTTCTGGAACTCAGGGAAGCTGAGGACATTTATCGAAAAATGGGTAAGGTACTCGGCAAGGGAGGCAGCAGACAAAGCTATATCATCTCTCCTCATGAGGAATTTGAAAAATTCTTCGGTGCAGAGGCTCATAAACGCAGAAAACTCTATAACGGCATGATAAAATGCCAGCTGTATATGTACTTTTAAATAAAAGCTTCATGTATAATCATCAAATTACATACATGAAGCTTTATTAGTTCTCTCCGCCACAATGTCTGATATGTGTCGGAAATATATTTGTACTAAAAATAGTTTATAAAGATAATGCAGAAAAGGCAGGTGCAACTTCTGTTCTCTTCGCATGATGTAGAAATTAAGAACTCCCACGGAGATCAATTGTGATCTCCGTGGGAGTTTATCTTTTACCTTCGCATTCTTTGCTCTAAATAACCTGTAAGAGAACCTATTTCTCCGTTTCCGGAAGCATATGCATAGTAACTGAGAACAAGCGAAGCGTCAACTGCATCTATAATACCATTGACATTTACATCAGCTGCTATCTGCTGCTGGAAGTTTGTAAAGATACGGTTGTTTCCGCTTGAACGAGCTGCATACTCAGCAAGTATCCTTGAAGCATCTGCTGCATCAATGAACTTGTCGTTATTAACGTCACCAAGTGCATAAGGCGGATTGTCGATTACCTTTATGGTTCCACTTGCAACGCCCTTTGTGAATATATGCTCCGTCATAGCTTCGCCCTTCTCATCGTAAAGAATATTTGTGAAGAGCGGCATTTCACCATACTTTGTAGGTCCTATCTCATACTTGAACTCATCGCCTACCTGACAGTCCTTAGGAAGTGTAAATTCAATTTCCCACATTACGCCATCCTTACCGTCGTTATCACGGCCTGCTGTTACAAGTACGAGGAAGTCGCCTGTATCACCCGTAGCCTGACCGTTAGCAAGCTTCTGTATAGCCGGACCGCAGAAAGCCTCGCCAACCTTCATTCTGCTATCGAAATAGAGATAAACAAGGGTATTACAGTATAGACCATTTGCTCCATCTACCATAAGTTCAATATGTACATTCTTGGAACGTGCATCATCAAGACAAACCTCTGTACTGCTGAGGTGGAAAACAGGCTTGCCTTGTACAGCTGGTGGATATGATACTGTAGTGGTTGTAACTTCCTCTGCCTGAACAGTTATCCTGCTCATATTCTTACCTGTTCCGCCAAAAGCAGTAACAGCAGCTGCTGTAGTTGTAGTATTTGCTGTAGTTGTTGTAGTTGTTGTATTTGATGTATTTGTTGTATTTGATGTAGTTGCAGACGATGAAACAGTTGTAGCAGCCATTGTAGAGGATGTTATTGTTGTTGTTTTAGCAGTAGTCGTCTTAGTTGTTGTTGCTTTTGAAGTAGTCGTCTTAGTTGTTGTTGCTTTTGAAGTAGTAGTTGTGGTTGCAGCCTCTGTAGTAGTCGTAGTTGTAGGAGCTGCTGTAGTTACCGCTTCTGTTGTAGTAACAACAGGCTTTCTTGGTAAATCATTCTCATCCACCTCAAAAGGAAGTCCGAGATTATTGAATTCACAATATGGCTTTGAAGGATCGCCGATAGCAAGCTGCTCCGCCGTTGAACCCTCGTATCCACTTATAACACCGTTATATACAGGACCCAGCTTAACATTACATATTGTATCCCTGCCGCCTTCAATAACGCAGTTGGGATTTTCTATCTGGACATCCTTCAATTGACTACAGTTTCTGAAGGCATATTCACCAATGAATGTAACATTTCTTTCAATTTTAACATTTGTTATTGCAGAGCTCTTGAAAGCGCTCGCTTTAATGGCTGTAACGGGAAGTCCTGAAATAAACAGTGGGATATATACTGATCCCTGTGCTGTTTTTCCTGTTAAAACCTCAAGGTGGTTTCCATCAACGATCTCATATGTGATATCTCCGTAAACCAGTTTATTATCAGCAATTCTTGTACCTTCAGTAATTACAATAGAATCTTCTGTTGTTTCTTCTGCTGTTGTTTCTTCTGCTGCTCTGACATCGTAGGTCCCTGTAGAAACAAGGTTTCCGAATATCATAAATGCAGACAGACAAACAGCTGCAAATTTAGTGGCTTTCATAAATACCTCCGAAAAAATAAAAAATAAAAATGATCACGCTGCAGATCATTACAGCTTCTTTTCCTTTTTCTCCCTCGATCCACGCCCTCGTCATTTCAGTCAATGCGCGGTTAGAACTGTAAACGATAACGATGCTTTTGTGCGGTGTCTGAGCATAACGATCACAGAGATTCGAACTCCTCTGCCGCTCCAAGCATTACCAGCGAAATGCTTCCCTTGCGGAAAGACTTTTTTGCATTCGCCCTGCCATGACTACACCATTTAAGTGCTCACATAAGCTCAGTGGACCAATTGAGTGCCTGTATTTTATTGTCGGTTACGCGAAACTCCTTCGACATATCGTCGACTTTTTTCTGGAGTTTCCTGACGTCCACGGCGCTAATTATTCTAATCTCGCTCATTCTAGCGCGCCGAGCCGTCTGACTGGCATTGGAAACGATATCTTTATATACAGCGATCTTAACCTTGAGGGAGTCCCTCGCGGCAATAAGCTCTGTAATGCTTTTTCCTTCGGAAATAGTCATACAATTTGTCTGATTGATACGCTTCATAAGCTCCTCGAGCCGTGAAACAGCCGAGTCGAGCTCTTTAATCAAAGCCTGTGGATCCTCCGCAGGCTTCTCGTTTTCCTGTACTATAACATTGTTAGCGAGTCTGCACCTTAACTGTTCTATGTTTTTATTAAGATCTGCTCTTTCTTGTAGTGCTTCTGCTAGTTTCACATCATCACTCCATAATAAATAGTAATGTTGACAGTGGAGAGCTGAAAATATTTGATTAACTTGTGTGTATTTATTATATCAATATTACATCTGAACTGAACGTTCGGATTCAACTCTGAACCTATCTATCAGAATCATTCTTTCCTTTTCTCAATTATTGTAGTCGTAAAACATTTCATCTATGAGCTTATCATAGTCGCTTCTGTCTCCGAATGCGGCCTTTATCAGTGCACGCGCATTTCTGAACGCAAGCCTGAAATATAACCAATCCCCAAGTTTGTCATACTTTCTTGTTGAATTGATAAGGCAGTTTTTTCTAAGACAGCCGTATTTTTTTCCCTCCTTCTTGCCGTATCGGCGTAATTTAAGCGCAGTTGCAATATCTTCTGCCGCTTTTTTGTCCACAAATCCGCCTATAGCTTCAAAAGTTGACTTTTCAGCCCAGAATATACCGCAGTATGCGCCTGAAATCCAAAATCCTAAACGACACAATACGTCATTCGCCCAAATAGGGAACGAATACCGTTCAAACCTTATCGGAGCTCCGCCGCCGATATACTTTCTACTGTTGATTCTCCCCAAAACTTCGCGGATAGTACCATCGGTCATACGGTTGTCGCAGTCTATAGTTATTACGACTTTGCCCCTTGCGGCTTTTATCCCTTTATTCCTCACGGCAGCTATGCATCTGCTTTCATCAGTCAGTACTCTCGCACCGTTTGCAGCTGCAAGCTCTGCCGTATGGTCTGTGCATCTGTTGCAAACAACAATAATCTCGACGCCGCACCTGACCTTTGAAGCAGCAATTTTTGCATTGTCAATGCACCTAACTACGTACTTTTCTTCATTGTGTGCAGGAATGACTATCGAGACCGTAATATTATTTGACATTATGAACTTCCTTCCCCTTTGGTCGGTTCACTTTTCGACTAAATTATACCACTTTTTTTACTACCAGTCAATAGTTTTTAGCTTTTAATACTATATTTAATAATTACATTTATATTCTGAAAAAAATATATCCCTGTATACCGTTATTTCACAATTCCTATCGTGAAAAAATGCGAAAATAAAATCTTTATGACAGTTTTAACAAATGTTCTCAATAACTATTTATCAACTTTATTTTTTGTGCAAAATATATGTTAAAAATATAAACTGCATTCATAATTATCTCTCAACACCCCTAGCAACAAATGATAAGCACTTTTAATAATATATCATCTCAATTCATGTTGAAATTTAAATATTATTTTTGTATACCCTTATTTGCTTTTACAATAGAGCAAAGCCGTAGCATTTTGTGAAAAATGTCTTTTTTGGCTTGACAAATCTAAGGTTTTATTGTATATTTAAGGTGTATAGGTACGGAGATGTTCCGTTCCGAAAAAATATATTTAATACGAGAGGGGTATTAAAAATGATAATCAAAAAAATCACAGCAGCAGCTTCTGCTCTTGCTATGTCGTTAGGTGTACTTACCTACGCTCCTACAGCAGGTCAGCAGGATACAGTGTCGACTGCAAAGGCAGCTTCAAGCTACAATTACGCAGAAGCTCTCCAGAAGTCGATGTTCTTCTATGAAGTACAGCAGTCAGGTAAGCTCCCTGAATGGAACAGCGTTGCATGGCGTGCTGACTCTATGGTCGATGAAGACGGCAACGAGACAGATGTAGTTCCCGGCGGCTGGTTTGATGCAGGTGACCATTTCAAATTCACACTCACGAACGCATATTCAGCTTCTATCATGGCATGGGGCTATATCCAGTACAAAGACGCAGTTGATAAAGCCGGTCTTGGTGAAACATACCGCAACAATATTCAGTGGGGTATGGACTACGTTATGGCTTGCGACAAAGGCGGCGGCGAAATGATTGGCACTATCGGTGATTTCAAAGGTGGCTCCACAGACCATAACATCTGGTGCAGTGCTGAAGTTTATCTCCGTAAGCATCATCTTAATAACAACGACTGGAAGAGACCTTACGATACTATAAAGAATGCTTCTGTCGCTGCTCTTTCTGCAGCTTGTCTTGCAGAAGGTTACATCATATTCAAGGACAGTGATTCCGACAAAGCTGCTCAGTATCTCAAGCACGCAAAGGATCTCTTTGAGGGCGCTGACAAAATCAGAGCATGCAAGGACATCGGTGGCATGAGCGGTATGTATGATTCCTCTTCATGGCTCGATGACTGTATGTATGCTGCAAACTGGCTCTACATGGCTACAGGCGACAAGAGCTATCTTGACAAAATAGAGAAGGACTATATTCCCAACTTCCCGCTTGAGAATCAGTCCACAGACCGTAAGTACACATGGGGTCTCTGCTGGGATGATACTTCTCAGGCAGCTGCTTTCCTATACGCCCTTAATACAGGAAGCGAAGAGTGGAAAGAGCACGTTTCTCACCATCTTGACTACTGGAGCCCACAGGGTTACGGCGGAAAGAAAGTAGACTATACTCCTGACGGACTTGCATGGCTCTTCAACTGGGGCAGTGCACGTCATGCTACAACTACTGCTTTCCTCGCTAAACTCGCAAGTGATACATTATTCAAGGACGATGCTTCACTCTCTAAGAAATACGATGAGTGGGCAAAGGGCCAGATGGACTACTGCTTCGGCGATAATGGTTTAAAGATGAGCTATGTTCTAGGAATGGGTGACAATCAGCCTACAGCATTCCACCACAGAACAGCTTCTGGTATACACGATGACCACTGGAACGACCTTGGTCAGAAGTCAGGCGG
>JAFZYX010000179.1 GCA_017616055.1 Ruminococcus sp. | reverse complement strand
TTATGATGTGGTAACTGAGATTTGCAAAAGCATAAAGAAGTGCGTTGACGCAGGCGCACAGGTAGCTGTAGTTGTCGGCGGCGGAAACTTCTGGAGAGGTCGTTCAAGCGGAGCTATGGACAGAACTCGCGCAGACCATATTGGAATGCTTGCAACAACTATGAATGCACTTGCTCTCGCAGATGTTCTCGAATCACTTGGCTGCACTGTACGTGTACAGACAGCTCTTCAGATGGCTGCGATTGCTGAGCCTTATATCCGTAACAGAGCTGTAAGACATCTTAATAAGGGCAGAGTAGTAATTTTTGGATGCGGAACAGGAAATCCGTTCTTCTCAACAGATACAGCAGCTGCACTCCGCGCAATGGAGATACAGGCTGATATTCTCATGAAGGCTACTCTTGTTGACGGCGTATATGATAAAGATCCCCACAAATATGATGATGCAAAGAAATACGATACCCTCACATTCACAGAGGTCATCGGACAGGATCTCGGCGTAATGGACAGCACAGCTGCTGCTATGTGCCGCGATAACCACATGAAGATGCTGGTATTCGATCTCAGCCGCCCTGATAACATTTATGATGCTATAATGGGTGGAAATGTAGGAACTGTTGTCGGCGAATAATGAAAGGAATGAAATACGATGAAAGAACAGCTTAATATCGCTAAGGAAAAAATGAATAAAAGCCTTAACGCACTGGGTAATGAATTTGCTTCAATCCGTGCAGGAAGAGCAAATCCTGCGGTTCTGGATAAAGTAATGGTTGATTATTATGGAGCACCTACTCCAGTTAATCAGATGGCAGCAATTTCCGTATCTGAGGCTAGAATACTTGTTATCCAACCATGGGACAAGTCAACATTAAAGCTTATCGAAAAGGCTATTCAGGCTTCTGATATAGGAATACAGCCCGTAAACGACGGTAACGTTATCCGTCTTGCATTTCCTCAGCTTACAGAAGATCGCCGTAAAGAGCTTTGCAAAAGCATTAAGAAGTACGGTGAAGAGTGTAAGGTTACAGTTCGTTCAATAAGACGTGATACTATGGAAAAGTACAAGGCTATGAAGAAGAACTCTGAGATCACAGAAGACGATCTTAAGGATTGTGAGAAGAAGGTTCAGGATCTCACAGATAAGATGTGTGATGATGTTGACAAAATGGTCGCTGATAAAGAAAAAGAGATCATGACTGTATAATTGGTGACATATGGCATTATTCGGAAAAAAGGAAAAATCTGAGCTTACGCTGCCCGAGAAGCTTCCCGAGCACGTTGGCTTTATCATGGACGGAAATGGCAGATGGGCAAAAAAACGCGGTCTGCCACGTTCCTTCGGACATCGTGAGGGTGCCAAGCAATTTAAAAAGATAGTACGCTACTGCAAGGACATTGGAATTAAGAATATCAGCTTTTATGCCTTTTCCACTGAGAACTGGCAGCGCCCTGACGATGAAGTAAACACTATCATGGAGCTTTTTCGTGATTACATCGTAGATGTAAGAAACTTCCTCAGTGAGAATACACGAATGATATTTCTCGGTGACAAGAGTGCCTTTGATGCAGACTTGCAGGAAAAGATGATTAAACTCGAAGAGGATACTGCTCATTATACAGAGATGAACCTCATGATGGCCGTTAATTATGGTGGTCGCGATGAGATTACACACGCTGCAAGAATACTGGCACAGAAAGCATTGGATGGAGAAATAAAACCAGAGGATATCACGGAGCAGTCTGTTGCGGATCATCTATATACAGCAGGACTGCCAGATGTTGATCTCCTTATTCGTCCCAGCGGTGAGCTGAGACTATCAAATTATCTAATATGGCAGTGTGCGTATGCAGAGTACTACTTCACTGACGTGCTCTGGCCCGATTTTACGCCTGCTGAACTTGATAAGGCTCTTATTGAGTATGCAAGAAGAAACCGTCGCTTCGGAGGTGTCTGATGCTTACACGTATCATTTCTGGTGCTGTTGGTGTTGTACTTCTTGGCGTGGTACTGTTTTTCCATGATACTTTAGTTTTGCCTTTAGCAGTTGCTGCTATCGTTGCAGTAATGCTGTTTGAACTCTTACGTGCGGTGAAGCTTCACAAGTGTATTCCTATACTCATAGCAGCAGAGGCTTGTGGTATTGCGGTACCGCTTTTGTATGGATATTTCCATAAAGCAAAGACTGTTGAATACTATCTGAGAGACTTCAGAATCTATGACGAGGATAACGTAATGGAAATTGGATACAGTCATTATGTGTTCTGTGCAGTTCTCCTTGCTTCCTTTGTTATCTTTGTTACATGGCTAAAAAAGCATAAGGAGATACGTTACGAGCAGGTATTTTTTGTGCTTGCTGTAATGATGCTTGTTCCTCAGGCTATGACTACTATGATACGTATCGAACGTCTTTCCAACCCTGAGACGATAGATGGTTATATAACAGTGCGTGGTGGTCTCTTCCTGCTTGTTATGGGACTCTGTGGTGCATGGATAGCAGATACTGGAGCATACTTTACTGGCGTAGCTATAGGAAAGCATAAGCTCTGCCCGGAGATAAGCCCCAAGAAAACTATCGAGGGACTTGTTGGTGGAATAGTTACCACAGCTGTAGTTTATTCAGTTGCTTTTTCTGCGTATTACGGTTTTACTGCCAAAAGAGTAATAATTGCTTTTATTACAGGAGCTGTATGTGCAGTTATCGGCACTGTTGGTGATCTTTCTGCTTCTATGGTGAAGCGTCAGATAGGTTTCAAGGACTACGGAAAGATAATGCCAGGACATGGTGGACTTATGGATCGCTTTGACAGCGTTCTTTTTGTGCTGCCTACATTTTATGCATTTATCACCTTATTCGGCGTACAGTGATATTTCTGAAACGGACTATTCACGGATAGTCCCTTTCGCATTTTATAAAGGACTTTTTCATAATATATTTTCGGGATCTATTTCCGAGAAAAGGGGAAAATATAATGAACAAAAAGGTGTCGATACTTGGATCAACAGGTTCGATAGGAACGCAGTCTCTTGAGGTATGTGAGAAACATGGACTGAAAGTTGTGGCTCTTGCAGCTCACAGTAGTATTGAGGCTCTTGAGCAGCAGATAAGGAAATACCATCCTAAATATGCTTGCATTTATAACGATGAAAAGTATGCTGAGCTTAAAAGGCGTATTTCTGATGTAGATGTTGAGCTACTATGCGGCATGGAAGGGCTTTGCAGACTTGCTTCCCTTGAAGAAGCAGATATTATACTTAACTCTGTTGTTGGCATGGTCGGACTTCTCCCTACTCTTACGGCTATTGAAGCTGGAAAGGATATCGCACTTGCGAACAAGGAGACACTTGTTGCCGGAGGAGAGCTTGTAATGAGTGCAGCTGCCAAAAAAGGAGTTAATATTTATCCTGTAGACAGTGAACATTCGGCTATATTTCAGTGCCTGCAGGGCAACAAGCGCGAACAGCTCAGTAAAATAATACTCACTGCTTCTGGCGGCCCTTTCTTTGGTAGAAGCTATGAAGAACTTAGAAACGTTACAAAAGAGCAGGCTCTCCATCATCCAAACTGGGATATGGGTAACAAAATAACAATAGATTCTGCAACTCTTATGAACAAGGGACTAGAATTTATTGAAGCAAAATGGCTGTTCGACCTTACTCCCGAGCAGATAGAGATAATTGTACACCGTCAAAGCGTTGTTCATTCGGCTGTTGAATATAACGATTACTCAGTAATAGCGCAAATGGGTGTTCCTGATATGAAGATACCGATACAATACGCACTTTTGTATCCCGACCGTATGAGTTGCCCCACAGGAAGACTTTCCCTTACGGATTACGGAAAGCTTACCTTCGAAAAGCCTGACCTTGATACATTCAAATGTCTGTCAGCAGCTATTGAAGCGATTAGAAGGGGCGGTTCTTATCCTTGTCTCGTAAATTCTGCAAATGAGGAAGCTGTAAAGGCATTCCTGCATGATGAGATAAAGTTCATAGATATCGGTGAGACTGTTTCTTCCGTTCTTGACAGTTTTGAGCCGTCGGAAATAAAGAGTTATGATGATGTGATGAGTGCCGACAAGGCTGCAAGAGCTTATGTCAGGGATCGTATATCAGCATTATAAGGCATTGATTCAGAAAGGATAAATACTAAATGGGTATTATAATTGCAATTCTCATTTTCGGATTAATAGTTACTGTGCATGAGTTTGGTCATTTTGTCTGTGCAAAGCTCAGCGGAATAAGGGTACTGGAATTCTCCATAGGTATGGGACCAAAGTTGATTCAGAAAAAAAGGGGCGAGACAAAGTACTCGCTTAGAGCGCTTCCGATAGGTGGCTATTGTGCCATGGAGGGAGAAGACACAACAAACAATGACCCTAGAAGTTTCCGAAATGCAAAACTCTGGAAGAGAATGATAGTACTTGTTGCCGGTGCAACAATGAATTTTGTTCTTGGTTTTGTTGCAGTAATGATTTTTATTTGTATGCTCAATAAGGTTCCGTCTACTGTTATCAATGGATTTTCAGGTGAGCGTGCTGATGATGGAAGCGTCACATACTATGCAAGGAGCTATGAAACAGGTCTGCGTCATAATGACAAGCTGATATCCATTGACGGTGAAAGAATATACAGTGCCTGGGATTTCAACAATGTATTTGATAAGATTACGATAAATGATTCCCATAAAGTCGTTGTGAAACGCGATGGAAAAAGAATTACTATCGAAAATGTTGTGTTTCATGATACTTCGGTTGTTGATAGCGAAGAAGTTGTGGATTTCGGTATAAGATACGACAAAAAGAATCCGTTGACGGTTATTCGCGGCTCAGGCGAGCTATTTATGACAATGTCACATGCTATAACCTCATCACTTAAACAACTTGTTTCTGGCAAGGCGAAAAAAGAGGATGTTTCTGGTCCTGTCGGCGTAGTTTCAACAATTAACGAGGCTGCTGCCGAGAGTAAGAATTTAGAAGACGCTATCTTAAATTTACTGTGGCTGACCTCTCTTATAACCATTAATGTTGGAATATTCAATCTCCTTCCGATACCAGGACTTGACGGAGGCAGACTGCTGTTCTGTTTTGTAGAACTTATTCGCCGTAAGCCTGTAAAACCCGAGCATGAAGGTTATGTTCACCTTGCTGGTATGGCGCTTCTTTTTGGTATTATGATATTTGCAACATATAATGACATAGTGAAACTTGTTACGGGAGGATTCCATGGCTGACATATGTCTATTGGGAACAGGTGGGATGCTTCCGCTTCCTGAAAGGTTCCTTACAAGTCTTTATGCCGAGTATAACGGCAAAGCCATACTTATTGACTGTGGTGAGGGTACTCAAATTGCTGCTGCAAAGCATGGTTTGAAAATTAGCAGGATAGAAGTAATACTTATCACTCACTGTCATGCGGATCATGTTACGGGACTTCCCGGGCTTCTTCTTTCAATCGGAAACAGTTCGCGGATAAAGCCAATTGATATATTTGCTCCAGAGAGTTGCCTTCCGGTTATTGAAAATCTTCTGAGTGTCTGTGGTGGTCTGCCTTACAAGGTGGAATTACATGGGCTGCCTGAGGACATTAATTATGAGTTTGAGGCTGATATGATAGACCCTCTTCTCACAATTAAGTCCATGCCGCTTTCTCATAGGGTTAGCTGTCTTGGATACAGTCTTGTACTTAGGCGAAGGCCTGAATTCCTTCCACAGAATGCAAAAGCTATGAATATTCCTGTTGAGTTTTGGAAAAGACTTCATAACGGCGAAACTATCACTCTTTCTGATGGACTTCGAGTTCCGCCTGAAGCTGTTACAGGAGCGAAGAAGAAGCCTCTGAAAATAACTTATGTGACGGATACTCTTCCAATTCCTGAGATTTGTTTGTTCGCACTGGATTCTGATCTTTTCATCTGCGAGGGAATGTACGGAATTACCGAGCGGAAGGAATCTATGGACGAAAAGTGCCATATGTTAATGCAGGATGCCTGCAATATAGCTCTTGAAGCTGAGGTTAGGAAGCTGTGGCTTACTCATTACAGCCCTGCTGAAAAGGAGCCATCTGTTTACGCTGAAGAGCTTCGGAATATATTCCACGATACCGTAGTGACTGAGGACGGGGCTAAGATAACTCTTTAAACTGAATAAAGCGAAAGCTGTTAACGCAAATGACGATAGGAGAAATAGTATGAGAAATGTTAAACCTGTGAAGGTAGGGGATTTTGTCCTCGATGGAAAGCATATATACATACAGTCAATGCTCAATATGCGCTCAGATGACATAGAAGGCAGTGTAAAACAGGCAGTTGAACTCGAAAAGGCTGGCTGTGAGATAATCCGCGCGGCTATACCGAATATGGATGCTGTAAGGCTTATCCCGGCAATTAAATCAGCAGTTAAGATACCTCTTGTTGCAGATATACACTTTGATTATAAGCTGGCTCTTGAATCAGCAGCTGCAGGAGTTGACAAGATACGTATTAATCCGGGAAACATTGGTGGTATGGACAGAGTTAAGGCTGTAGTTGATGCATGCCGTGCTAAAAATATACCTATTCGTATCGGAGTTAATTCAGGTTCTCTCGAAAAGGATATACTTGCTAAATATGGCTCTCCCTCACCAGAGGCTCTTGTTGAGAGCGCAATGACTCATGCAGCAATGCTGGAGCATTTTGACTTTGATGATATTGTTATTTCTATAAAGTCTTCTGACGTTCAGAAGATGATTTCTTCATACAGGCTTGCAGCTGAAAAGTGCAACTATCCCCTCCATCTGGGAGTAACAGAAGCAGGTACCGAGCGTATGGGACTTATAAAATCATCAATTGGTATTGGTTCTCTTCTGTGCGACGATATAGGTGAAACTATCCGAGTTTCACTTACTGACGATCCGATTCGTGAAGTTGAAGCAGCAAAGGATATACTCAAAAGTATTGGTAAGCGTGGCGGCGTAAGACTTGTTTCATGTCCGACCTGCGGCAGAACAAGGATAGACCTTGTCAAAGCTGCAAAAATGGTTGAAGAAGCCGTTAAGAACATGGACAAGGATATTACGGTGGCAGTTATGGGATGCATAGTAAATGGCCCTGGTGAAGCACGTGAAGCTGATATAGGTGTTGCAGGCGGTGATGGCTGTGCGGTAATTTTTAAGAAGGACGGCACTCAGAGAAAGGTGAGCGAGGCTGAGATAGTTCCAGAGCTTTTAGCTGAGATAGAAAAGCTCTGAAGTTAGAACCTTCCTAAAAGTATAAATGTGCGCTTTTAGATGTAAAACGTTTAAAGAGCAGTAATTATTTGTTTTTTACAAAAATATGCAAGTATTTTGTAAATGAGGAGTCTTAAAATGCAGGTTAAAATTTCCGAATTTTTAAAGGATTATTCACTGGAACTTTCTGAAAGTGTTCTCTGCGGAGAGATATTCAAGCTTACATATACTGAAAATCTTGAAAATATCCGTTTTCATGTTCACTTTGACAGCCTAGTTCCAAGCGATGATATCTTTGCTTTTGAAAAAGCAGTTGAAGCTGCAATTAAGGTAGAGCAGGTAAGGCTTGCCTGTCGCTACCCCTCCGAAAAATTCGGAATGGATTGCTACGAGGAGCTAGTAAAGCTTCTAAAGCGAGATATACCTGTTGTAAACGGCTTTCTTGATGATGCGGATGTTTCACTCGTAAATGACGAGCTCCGTATTCGAATAGTTCACGGCGGCAGGGATATATTGGATAGATATAACTTCTGCCGCTGTTTTTCTCAGCTGATATATAATCAATTCGGTGTACGCATAAAAGTTATTCTTGATGGGGATAACTCTGTAAGCAGGGAGCAATTCGACGAGATGATAGAGCGTATTGAAGCTGATCTTCCTGATTATAGCAATCAACTCATACCCGACAAGACCCCCGACGAGATAAGGGCTGAAGAGGTTAAGTCGGTAATACCAACAGTTACTATTGATATCGGCGCTCTCGATAAAGAGTTTGATGCAGAGTCAGCCGAAGTAATAAAGGGTAAGGCAATACGCGAAAAGCCGATTTCGATATGCGAAGCAGTTCAGCATTTGGGAGAAAAGGTTGTAGTTGTTGGAGATGTTTTTGCTTCGGAGCTTAAAGAAGTCCGCAATGAAAAAACTGTTGTTACGTATGATGTAACAGATTACAGTGGCTCGTTAAAGTTAAAAATATTCGCAAAGAATGAGGAAGTTGAAGAGCTAAAGCTTGGTTCCATAAAGAATGGAGCAACTCTGCTTGTATCCGGTAAACTTGACTATGATTCCTTTGCAAGGGATATCGTTATTTCCGTCAATTCACTCATTAAGGTTAAGCGTATCCCGAAAATGGACAACTATCCAGAAAAACGCGTTGAGCTTCATTGTCATACTAATATGTCAGCTATGGATGCTGTTACTGATCCGGTTACGCTTATCAACAGAGCAGCGGAATGGGGACATCAAGCTATGGCTATAACCGATCACGGTAATGTACAGGCTTTCCCTGACTGTATGTATAATATGCCTAAGAATTTTAAGGCTATTTATGGCATGGAAGCTTATGTTGTCAATGATATTGAGCGTGATATGGTTGTGTATGGCAATGATGACCGTTCATTTGACGATGAGATAATTATCTTTGACGTTGAAACTACTGGTCTTAGTTTTCGCAATGACCGCCTTACTGAAATTGGTGCTGTCAAGCTTAAAAACTTACAGGTAGTTGATGATTTTAACACGAAAGTTAATCCGGGATTTCATATACCTGAACATATTACAGAGCTTACTGGAATCAGCGACGCAGATGTTGCGAACGCTCCGAACGAGGAAGAAGCTCTTAAAATGTTTATGGAGTTCTGTGGTGACAAGCCTGTTATCGTAGCTCATAACGCAAGATACGATACAAATATGATAAATCAGGCGTTAAAACGCAGTAATATTAACTTTGAGTACACATGGATAGATACTCTTGTTATGTGTCAGTCTATGCTTCCAGAGATGGGACGTCACAAGCTTAATCTTGTAGCTAAACAGCTGAAACTTGGAAAATTTGATCATCACAGAGCCTCAGATGATGCTCTTATGCTTGCGAAGATATATATTGTCCTTGCAGGTAGACTAAAGACAGATCGTGGCTTCAAGACACTGCAGGAGCTTAATCTCCTTGTTAATGAGATAGAAACAAAGAAGCTTAAAAGTTATCATCATATTATTCTTGCCCGCAATCAGGCAGGTCTGAAAAATCTCTACAGGCTTGTTTCACTGAGCAACCTTGAATACTTCTATAAAAGGCCACTTATCCCTAAATCAAAGCTTATTGAGCATCGAGAGGGACTTATTTTCGGAAGTGCATGTGAGTCTGGAGAGCTTTTCCAGGCTATACTGGAAATACGTGATCAGGACTATATTGATAATCTTGCTAAATTCTACGATTATCTTGAGATACAGCCTATCTGCAACAATAGGTTCATGGTTAGAAATGGTGTTGCTCGTGACGACGAGGAGTTGCGCGACTTTAACCGTGAGGTGGTTTCTCTGGGAGACAGGCTGGGAATACCCACATGCGCCACCTGCGACGTTCATTTTATAGACCAGAAGGATGCTATTTACCGTAAGATAATCCTTGCAAGCATGGGATTCAATGATGCAGAGGAACAAGCTCCGCTCTATTTTAGAACGACAGAGGAAATGATGGCAGAATTTGAGTATCTCGGTGAAGAGAAGGCAAAAGAGGTTGTTATAACAAACACCAATGCAATAGCCGACCAAATCGAGATGATACGTCCGATTCCAAAGGGAACATTTACGCCAACTATTGAGGGGGCAGAGGAAGAGCTAGTGAAGATAACGCATGACAAGGCTCATGAGATTTATGGAGATCCGCTTCCTGAGCTTGTTGACAAGAGACTTGATCGTGAACTTTCTTCTATTATAAAGCACGGCTTCTCTGTGCTTTACATCATTGCTCAGAAGCTTGTATGGAACTCTGTCGAGAATGGTTACCTAGTTGGTTCAAGAGGATCAGTTGGCTCGTCTTTCGTGGCATCAATGGCTGGAATTTCAGAGGTAAATCCGCTTCCGCCGCATTATGTGTGCCCTAACTGTAAACACAGCGAGTTCCTGCTTGATGGTGTATATGGCTCTGGATTTGACTTGCCTCCGAAAAAGTGTCCTGACTGCGGAAAAGATATGAACCGCGACGGTCACGATATTCCTTTTGAGACTTTCTTGGGCTTTGATGGCGATAAAGCACCAGATATTGATCTTAACTTCTCTGATGAATACCAGTTCTGGGCTCATCGTTATACTGAAAAACTCTTTGGAAAGTCTAACGTGTTCAAAGCTGGTACTATTTCTGTAGTTGCAGAAAAGACAGCTTACGGCTATGTTAAGAAATACTGTGAAGAGAATGGGATTACTCTGAATAATGCAGAGATGAGTCGACTTGCTATAGGCTGTACAGGTATAAAGAAGACGACTGGTCAGCATCCTGGTGGAATGGTTGTTGTTCCATCTGATTATGATGTTTACGACTTTACTCCGGTTCAGCATCCAGCTGATACTGCCGATTCAGAAATAATAACTACGCATTTTACATTCAATTCACTTCATGATACTATCCTTAAGCTTGATGAGCTTGGACACGTAGTTCCGACTCTTTATAAACATCTTGAGGACTTAACAGGAATTAAGATAAAAGATGTTCCGACTTCAGATCCTGATGTTATACGTATGTGTACCAACTGTGATGTTTTGGGTGTTACTCCTGAGGAAATTTTTTGCAAGACAGGAAGTCTCGGCATACCTGAAATGGGTACAGGCTTTACTATACAGATGCTGCTTGATGCGAAGCCTACCAAGTTCAGTGACTTCCTGCAGATATCAGGACTTTCTCATGGTACAGATGTTTGGCTTGGTAACGCAAAGGATCTTATTGATAATGGCGTATGTACAATTTCTGATGTTATCGGAACTCGAGATTCAATTATGACCTACCTTTTATATAAAGGCGTAGAGCCAAAGATGGCTTTCCAGATAATGGAGTGGACACGTAAGGGTAAAGCTCCAAAACAGTTTACCCCAGAGATAATTCAAATGCTCCGTGACCATAATGTACCAGAATGGTATATTGAAAGCTGCCTTAAGATTAAATATATGTTCCCTAAAGCTCATGCGGCTGCATACGTTATAGCAGCCATAAAGCTTGGGTGGTTCAAACTACATATGCCACTTGAGTATTATGCTACTTACTTTTCTGTAAGAGGAGAGGATTTTGATGCAGAGCTTGCTATTAAGGGAATAGGTGCAGTACGTGCAAAGATTGAGGAAATCAAGGCTCTTGGAAATGACAGAACAAATAAGGACAGTGCACTATATGATATACTTCTCATTACTAACGAGATGATGTCTAGAGGCTATGAGTTCCTTCCTATAGACCTGTTTAAGTCTCACGCTACTGATTATCTTGTTGAAGACGGAAAGCTCAGAATACCGTTTTCTGCAATGAGTGGCGTCGGAGACAACGCTGCAAAAGGCATTTACGAAGCTGTTCAGAATGGCGGTTTTATGTCTATTGAAGAGTTTCAGTCCGAAAGTGGTGCGTCAAAAACAACAATTGATATGTTGAAAAGCATAGGTGCATTTGGTGATTTACCTGAATCCACGCAGATGTCCTTCTTTTAGCTTGACTTTTCTTTAGTAATATGTTATCATAGTATCATGTTAGCAGACTAAAGTGAAATGATGAGGAGGTTTAATATGAAAAATTATGATCTTATTACTCCCGAGGGAACGAAGGATTTGCTCTTCGGTGAGTGTATCGTAAGAAGAAATATAGAGAATACGCTTATGAATCTTTTCAAGAGTCGTGGATATAGCGAGACTATCACACCAGGTCTTGAGTTTTATGATGTATTCAACCTTAATTCACGCTATTTTCCTCAGGAGAATTTATATAAACTCACCGACAGTAAGGGAAGACTTCTTGTAATGCGTCCTGATACGACTATGCCAATTGCAAGAATTGTTGCAACAAGACTCAGGGATGCTGATCTTCCTCTTAAGCTGTGTTATGCTCAGGCTGTATATAC
>JAFZYX010000178.1 GCA_017616055.1 Ruminococcus sp. | reverse complement strand
TGGAAATAACGCCGCCGCAGTCATACTCGCTTCCCGTTGCCGCAAGTGTGATAATGTCCACGATAGGCAGTGCTGACTGTGCCTTTACTTTGTAGGAGATCAGATCCCACGGATCACCGTCATACTTAGCTCCTGCTGCGATTGCCTTTGAACAGTCCAGAACGCTTCCGCCGCCGACTGCAAGTATCACATCTATATCATTTTCTTTGCAGAGCTTCACGCCGTCAAGCACACTCGGATCGTATTTCGGATTCGGCTGAATGCCGGAAAGCTCGATGATCTCAAAGCCAGAAAGGAGCTCCTTTACTTTGTCATAGAGACCGATCTTCTTGATACTGCCGCCACCGTAAGTGAGCAGTATCTTTTTGCCGAACTGTGACATGACCTCCGGCAGCTTTTCAATCACGTCCTTGCCGAAAATCAGTCTTGTTGGTGTCATGTAGTCAAAGTTTTGCATAGTTGGTACCTCCTTAATTTTCAAACGGCAGATGCATCTGCACATATTTTTCTTCGGTTGCAAGGTCAGCCTAATAGCCTCCTGCTTGATGAAGAGATTAAATATTACAGGCATTTCACTGAAACATCTTCGATCATATTCTCGTTTTCAGATATTTCCGGATTGCTGCGAACACTTTGAACCTCTACAGCTTTTTCTTCTGAATTGGTGTCAATAATTGCAGTATATAAAATATTACTTTCCCAATACAGAGTTCCTTCGATTTTGAGTGTATAGATTCCGTCAGGCACTCGATTTCCGTCGGAATCTGTCATATCCCATGTTATAGTATTGCTGCCGCTACTTAGAGTCGCGCTGGAAATAGCGTCTATCTCTTCATCGTTCATATTCTCAGGCTTGGCAGCAGAAACCCAATGTGACAAAGTGTTTTCGCGTTCTTCATATCCTCGGCGTGAAGACGTAAAATTGCTGACATATACAGTTTTTATCAGCTTCTGGTCTGCATCTTCAACCCATACAGCCACTTGATTGGAGGCGTGTGTTGATGCACGGTTGAAGCTGAGAGTTATCTCAACAGCGTTCACTTTATGCTCAGAGCTGTCAACAGATATATCATTTGAGCTTGATTCAGCAATATCAATTATTTCGTTCGTAGTTCTTTTTTCTGTATTTGCTTGTGTGGCAAAGCTGTCTGTTGCCTTTTCAGAAGAGGGTTCCGATGATGATGAATTTCTGCATCCTGCAAACGAAATGATTAAGAGTGCTGAAGCAATCAAGGCTATTGACTTTTTCATTTTATCACCGACCTTTATTCTTCGTTTGCAATTTCTGTGACAGCCATGCTGACATTCTCAATCATATTGGCGTTCTCGCTTGTTTCAGGTTCGCTTCTGACCTTGGTTACACTAAGAGCGCCTGTCTCTAAATTCGATATGTCTATCTGAGCAGAATAAACGACATTGCTCGTCCAATACAACGTACCTTCTAATTTGAGTGTATAAACGCCTTCTGCCACGATATTACCGTTATCGTCTGTGAAATCCCACACGAGCTTTTGAGAACCTGTTTTGAATGTTGCGCTTGATACAGCGTCTATCTCATCGTCCGTCATTGACTCAGGCTGGGCAAGTGATACCCAGTGCGACAGTGCGTTTTCACGCTGACGGTAACCGCGCCTTACACCGGTAAAATCGCTCACATAGAGAGTTTTTACGATTTCTTCGTCTTCGTTTTCAACCCACGCAGCTACCTGACTTGTAGCGTGTGTAGAGCCTCTTGTGAAATCAAAGGCGATCTCTGCATTATAGTTTTTGCTGAGCTGACCTCTTACATACTCGCGTCTCATAAGACAAAGGTCAAATACGCTCCATACGCCGTCATTATCTAGATCGTACTGCTTTCCCGTAAGGTCTTCTTCAACAGGCCGCGCAAGCAGGAAATCCTGTAGATTCTTTAAATCATTGATAGTATACGCCTGTTTGGAAGTTTCGGAGCTTGCACTTGTAACCGGTACTGCAAAAGCAATTGCAGCTACGAGGGGCAGTAGTATAGCTATCTTTTTCATGGTATGCTCCTTTCGGGATACTTACATTAAATCTATCTTATCCCAGAGAATGTTTCCTTTATCGTCAAGATATTCCTCGTCCACATGAACAGCTTCGACCTTGCCTATGAACAATTCGTGGGTACCCGGTGTGATACTGTCAACGATGCTGCATTCGATGCTCACAGGACAGTCTGTAAGGATAGGTGCATTGATATAAGTTGCATCTTCCCACTTTAGATCAAGGGCAGCGAATTTGTCACCGTCTCTTCCTGACTTGCAGCCAAGATAGTCGTACTCTTTCTTGAAGCTCTTTTTAGGCAGATTTATAACAAAGCAGCCGCTTTCCTTGACCATGTGGTGAGAGTATCTTGTTGGAACGATTCCTACCATGACCATTGCAGGATCAAGGCTGATATTTGCCGTAAATCCGACTACAAGAGCATTGTTGTTGCCGTCCTTATCACGACATGATACGATAGTTTGGGGTACTGGCTGCATACACAGCACTATGTTTTTAGCAGTTTTTTTCATAGTTATTTCCTCCTCAGATATATTAATTTATGATACATTAAAAACGTTCTGATCCTTCTGGAACCAATTGACGCATTTTTTTACGTAGATTGCGGAATTCTCCGTCTGCAAAGAACGTTCCGTCACCATTGGCGTGAATCACACGCTTTTCCTGTTTCTTTTCGTTCTCCCAGAGCTGAACTCCTTTAAATACAAAGATACCATGCTGCTCAATAAAGTCTTCCAGTTTACATTCGATTGCAGCAAGGCAGTTTGTAATAACAGGAGCCTTGACTTTGCTTCCTTTTCTGGTTTTGAGATTAAAATGATCAAACTTATTACACTCTGAACCGTGTGTTGTACCAATGCCGACTACAGTATCGAGCATTTCAAATGTCGGAATACAAAGGCAGCATTCTTCTGTACGGAGCAATGTCTCATAAGACTCATTCCATGCACCGGTTGTTATTGCAATGCGTGGAGTAAAGTCCATGACCATTTGCCACGAGATCGTCATAACATTACTTCTGTATCCGTCATTTGTCGTCACAAGAAGCACAGAACCTGATTCAAGGTAAGCGAATGCTCTTTCAATATGTCCTTTTACCATATCTTATATGCCTCCTTGTGTGTTTCTGTTTATATTATACATCGTAAAACAACAATAATCACTATTATATCTTAACAAATATACTTGCAAATTCTCAGATTTTGTGATACAATGTTGTCGAAGGAGAGGATAGTATGAAAAAAGATCGTTTGCTGGAGCTTGCTATAAATAAACTCGGACGTGACTGGAGCGAGCAGCTCAACTGGGAATTCCGTGACGTCGTTATCGATGGCAAGCCCGATAAGATGTCACAGTGGCAGGGTGATCCTAACGACGATATTATGGTTGTCGTATTCAAGGGAGATCATATAAGCGAGCCGTTTCATAGACAGGATTTTTTCTTCATTGATTATGCATATCATCTTGACTACAATGCCCTGAGTGCTAAGTTTGATAACCTTGTTACGGTCAGAGAGGGAGACTGTTATATTGGTCAGCCGTTCAGCGGATATGCCCTGCGCGGTGAGAGCAGCGGTGACGATATTATCATGGTAGGCGTTCACATAAAAAAGGAAGCGTTTTTCCGAGAATACTTGCCTGCACTTTCAATGGACGCTGATATGTTCCGATTCTTCCTCAATCCTCATACAGACAAGTTTTCCGACGAGTTCATTCACCTGTCCTTTGAAAAGACATCGCCCATACGGTCTCTGCTGGAGCTTATGGTGATAGAATACGCTGACAGAAAAGAGGACACGCAGTTGATATTGAAGCCGATGCTTCTTTCGCTATTTATGTATATCGCAAGGAGATACCGACTTGAAAAGGCTGAAACTCCGTCAAGTTCTCTGCTGGACAGTATCGTGCAGTACATCGGCTCACATCCCGAAACGGTAACGCTTGGAGAAGTCGCTGCACATTTTTCATATCACCCGAATTATGTCTCAACACTTCTGCACAAGGAGCTCGGCAAGACATATTCCGAAATCGTACTTGAAAAAAGAATGGACAGAGCCGTGATCCTGATGAAAGGAACGAATCTGTCCATTGAGGAAATCGCCGCTATGCTCGGTTACGGAAACCACAGCAGTTTTTACAAGGCATTCAAGGCTCATTTTGGCAAATCACCACGTGAATATATGAAAGAGTAATTACAAATCCCCCTCAAGTGAGGGGGATTAATCTGTTTTCTATAATGTTAAAGTTCGAGATAATATGGACAGATGTTTTCGTAATGACCGTCTTTCATTCTGAATCCGTGGGGAATAACACCTAACTGTGAGAAACTGATTCTTTCATATAGATGTCTTGCGTGAATATTGGTTTCTACAACAGCATTGAACTGTAAAATCCCGAATCCTATTCTTTTCGCTTGCTGTATACAGTCGAGAACAAGTTTTTCACCTATATGCTACCCTCGACACGAAGATGAGACTGCATAGCTTGCATTACAGATATGACCGCAGCGACCTACGTTGTTGGGATGAATAATATATAATCCTAGAACACGATCACTGTCATTAACAGCGACACCACAATAGCTTTGTGAAGAAAACAAAG
>JAFZYX010000177.1 GCA_017616055.1 Ruminococcus sp. | reverse complement strand
TTTCAATGTAAAGTTTAATCTAGATGAACAAAGTAATGATCATTAATAAATAACGAAAGGAAATGATATCATGAACGACATCATAAAAATATTGCAGCAGAATGCTCGTATTTCAAATACGGCGCTGGGCGAAATGCTCGGAATTACCGCAGATGAAGCTGCTGCCCAGATTGAAAATCTTGAAAAGAGCGGAGTTATCAAAGGCTATAGTGTTATTGTGGATGACGATCTTTATGATAAGTCTACTGTATACGCTACTATTGAATTAAAGGTAACTCCACAGCGTGACTGCGGATTTGACGACATAGCAAAGACTATCATGATGTATGACGAGGTTGAGAGTGTCAGCCTCATGTCATCTGGAGCTTATGATCTTGCTGTAGAGGTTAAAGGAAACGATCTCAAGGATGTTGCGTTCTTCGTTTCAGAGAGACTGGCTACTATTGATGGTGTATTATCAACTTCGACCCATTTTATTCTGAAAAAATATAAGGAAAAAGGTATTTTTATTGACAGTGAAGAACATGACGAAAGGGGATTCTGTTGATCGTGATAGATTACGATAAGGTTCTTTCGGACAAGATAAAAAGTATAAAGCCGTCGGGAATACGTAAGTTTTTTGATATTGCAGGAACTATGGAGGACGTTATTTCCCTAGGAGTTGGTGAGCCTGACTTCAACACACCTTGGGCAATAAGGAAGTCTGCAATACAGGTTTTGGAACGAAAGCACATAATATATGGACCCAATAAGGGAATTGCTCCTCTTAGAAATGCTATTTCTACACATATTGAGGAAAAACACGGTATTAAGTACGATCCTGATAAGGAGATAATAGTTACCGTAGGCGGCTCTGAGGCGATTGACCTTACAGTTCGCGGACTTCTTGATCCAGGGGATGAGGTTCTTGTTGTAGAACCTTGCTTTGTGTGTTATGCTCCTCTTGTGGAACTTGCAGGCGGCGTGCCTGTTCCTGTGCCGACGCATATAGAGAATAATTTCAAGCTTACACTTGAGGACTTTAAGGACAAGATTACTGAGCGTACAAAGCTTCTCATACTGCCTTTCCCAAATAATCCTACGGGAGCTGTTATGACGAGGGAGGATTTAGAGCCTATCGCAGAATTTATTCGTGATACCAATATAATGGTGCTCACTGATGAGATATATTCCGAGCTTACATATGGAATGAAACATTTCTCTATCATAGAACTGGATGGTATGAAAGAGCGTACGATCTATGTAAATGGCTTTTCTAAGGCTTATGCCATGACAGGTTGGAGACTTGGCTATGTTACAGCTCCTGCGCCTATAATCTCGCAGATGTCTAAAATACATCAGTACGGAATCATGTGCAGTCCGTTTATAAGTCAAAATGCGGCTGTTGAAGCCCTTACAGCCTGCGATGCGGAAGTTGCAAAAATGGTGGACGAGTATAACATACGTCGTCGCTACCTTGTTGGTGAGTTTAACCGATTAGGTCTGACTTGCTTTAACCCAGAGGGAGCTTTCTATGTTTTCCCATGTATCAAGAGTACAGGCCTCACGAGTGAGCAATTCTGCGAGAGACTGCTCTTTGAAGAGCGCGTTGCAGCGGTTCCGGGTAGCGCATTCGGTGAAAGCGGAGAGGGATATATGCGAATTTCCTACGCTTATTCCCTCAAACACCTCATGGAAGCTATCAAACGTATTGAAAAGTTCCTGATAAAACTGGAGAACGAGAAAAAATGAGAGTTAAAACAGCAGCAAAGATAAATCTTACCCTTGATGTTACAGGAAAGCTTCCCAATGGCTATCATACCATCGAGAGTGTTTTTCAGACTGTTGGGCTTTATGACGAGATATCAGTGGAGTTGATCGAAAAGGGCATAGATCTCAGCTGTGAAATCCCCAAGCAGTTCGCGGCTTCCGATCCTATACCTTGTGATGAACGCAACATTGCCTATAAAGCGGCAAAGCTGTTCTTTGAGGAAAACGATATGGAATGTGGCTGCCGTATACATATTAAAAAGGAGATACCTTCCCAGGCAGGAATGGGCGGTGGGAGTACTGATGCTGCAGCTGTTCTCTACTGTCTAGGCAAACTTACGGGCAAAAAAGTGAGCAAGCCTGAAAAACTTGGAGCAGACGTGCCTTTCTTTCTTACGGGTGGAACTGCATATGTTGAGGGAATAGGAGAGAAGATAACTCAAATTGCCGATTATTCAGGAGAAATTCTTGTTATTGCAAAGGGAGAAGGGGGAGTATCCACAGCTCAGGCTTATGGAAAAATCGACAGTCTCATCGCTCCGAAACATCCGGAAACGCAGAAACTCGTGAAAACTATAGAAAGCTCTCCGAGTACGGCTTTCAGTTACTTCGGTAATATATTTGAACAGGCAGTTGAGCTAGCAGAGGTAGATGAAATCAAGGCAATAATGCTTAAAAACGGCTCGCTCAGTGCAGTTATGACAGGTAGCGGCTCTGCTGTTTTCGGACTGTTTAATAGTGAACAGCAGGCAGAGATTTGCAGCACAAAGCTGAGAAATAATGGCTATTTTTCCTGTGTATGTGAGACAGTCCCTGAGAGTTTTATCATACTTGAAGAGTGAAATACAGTGACGGCGATAGAGAATATTGCCGTCTTTTTTGTTGCTTTGCAGAATTGAATATGTTAGACATTTTGATGAAAATTAACAAAATCTATTGACAAGTCTGCTCATTTAAGTTATAATTATGATACAAAATCGAAAAATCGATTTAATTAATAAGTTTGCTGAAAGGTGTTGAATAGTAATTATGGGAAAATTTATCATCAAGGCCACCAAGACAGGCTATACCTTTAGTCTGAAAGCAGGTAACGGAGAGATCATCGCTACGGGCGGAGAGGTCTATAATACTCTCGCAAGCGTAAAGAACGGTATCGCAAGTGTTGCCAAGAACGCTCCCGTTGCTAATCTTGAGGATCAGACAATTGAAGGGTTCCAGTCTGAGAACAACCCTAAATTTGAGATCTATAAGGATAAGTCAGGCGAATTCAGATTCCGCCTTAAGGCAAAAAACGGTGAGGTTATCGCCGCCAGTGAGGGATATGTCAAGAAGGACAGCTGCAAGAAGGGTATCGCAAGCGTAAAGAAGAATGCTGTTGATGCTCCTGTTATTGAGCCGGAGCCTGAAAAAAAGTGAATATGAGTATAAAGGTGTGGTAATTATGGTTTATCACACCTTTTATTATAATCATTATGAATCTTAAATTTCCTGTTGACAATTCTCGTATTGTTAGTATATAATAAGTAATGGCGGAGCTTTTGCGTGTTAGCAGCGCAGAAGCGGTATAGAAACGCTCTTACTGCTCTCTCCCGTGAGTCACCACCGATGGGAGCAATATTATGAAATTTTCAAAAATGCATGGCATCGGCAACGACTATATCTATGTTAACTGTTTCGAGGAGACTGTCAGCGAACCTGAAAAGGTCTCGGTGATACTCAGCGACAGACACAAAGGCGTAGGCTCCGACGGACTTGTGCTCATTCTGCCTTCGGAAAAGGCTGATTTCCGCATGAGAATATTTAATGCGGATGGATCTGAGGCTATGATGTGCGGCAATGCTACGCGATGTATTGGTAAATACGTCTATGATATGGGACTTACTGATAAAACTGACATTACACTGGAGACAAATTCAGGCATAAAATATCTTAAGCTTTATACACAGGATGGAAAAGTCGACTTAGTTACTGTGGATATGGGCAAGGCAATCCTTGTTCCAAAGAGTATTCCCGTAAACAGTGACAAGGAACGCTTTATCAGTGAGCCTGTGAATGTCTGCGGAAAACCATGGAATATCACCTGTGTTTCCATGGGAAACCCTCATGCTGTCATCTTTACGGATGGTGTTGCAGAACTAGACCTTGAAAAGATTGGTCCTCATTTTGAGAATCATGAACTCTTTCCAAATCGTGTAAATACAGAGTTCGCAGAGGTAATCGACAATCATACTCTTAATATGCGTGTTTGGGAGCGTGGAAGTGGAGAGACCTTCGCTTGCGGGACTGGCACATGCGCTACGGTGGTAGCAGCTGTTCTCAACGGCATTTGTAACTATGACGATGAAGTCCTTGTACACCTACGTGGAGGAGATTTGCGTATTGTTTACAAATCTGATGGAACAGTTTTTATGACTGGGCCTGCAGAGTATGTTTTTGAGGGGAATGTTTCTGACGAGTTTATAAACAAAGCAAAGGAGAATGTTGTATGCCACAGTTGAATGAAAACTTTCTCAGACTTGAGAAAAACTACCTTTTTATTAATATAGCGAAGAAAATAGCTGCTTTTAAAGAACTCCATCCCGAGGCAGATATAATAAGAATGGGTATCGGTGATGTTACTCTGCCCATAGCTCCTGTAGTCATCGAAGCAATGAAAAAGGGTTGTGACGAAATGGGAGTTAAGGAGACTTTCAGGGGCTATGAAGACAGTGGTGCAGGTTATGATTTCCTGCGCGAGGCTGTTTCTCGTTATTATAAGAGCTTAGGTGCTGATGTTGCTCCGGAAGAGATAAGGATAAATGACGGTGCAAAGTCTGATTGCGGAAACATTGTGGATATCTTTGGAAACGATAATATCATTCTAGTTACCGATCCTGCATATCCGGTTTATGTGGATTCAAACCTAATGAGTGGTAGAAAGATAATATATGCTGACTCAAATGAGGAGAACGGTTTTGCAGCTATGCCTGATGAGTCGGTACACGCAGATATCATATATCTGTGCTCGCCAAACAATCCAACAGGCTCAGTTTACACGAGATCTCAACTTGTAGAGTGGATTGCCTACGCAAAGCGTAATAATGCTATAATTATTTATGATTCTGCATATGAAGCATTTATCACAGACTCTGATGTGCCGAGAAGCATTTTTTGCATTGAGGGAGCAAAGGAGTGCTGTATTGAGATGTGCTCACTGTCCAAGACAGCAGGTTTTACTGGTATGCGCTGTGGATATACTGTTATTCCCGAGAAGCTTAAGGTCATAGCGAGTGATGGTACTGAGGTTTCGGTAGCACAGATTTGGGGCAGGAGACAGGGAAGCAAGTTTAATGGCGTTTCTTATCCTGTACAGTGTGCGGCAGCTGCAGTTTTCACTGATCAGGGATTGAGGCAGGTGCATGAGAATATCGCATACTATCAGGAAAATGCGCGTATTATCTCGGAAACTATGAAGAAATTAGGCGTAAAGTTTACAGGTGGTGTAAATTCACCTTATATATGGTTCAAGTGCCCAAATGATATGAAGAGTTGGGAGTTCTTTGATTTCATGCTTGAAAAGATAGCCGTTGTCGGAACTCCTGGTGCAGGTTTTGGAAAGAATGGCGAAGGCTGGTTCAGACTTACTTCATTTGGAGATAGACAGCGTACTATAGAGGCAATGAAACGTTTTGAACAGCTTGTAAATGAAATAAGATAAAAAAATGGGCGGAAAGCCCATTTTTTTATTGGACATTAGACATTAGCCTTTTACTGCTCATATTTTTTTACTCTCAGTATGATTTTGAACTTTTAATGTCAAAAATCTATTGACAGAAACTCCAAAATATTATATAATGATTATGTTGTATTTATTTGCATAATATTACTATGGCAGTATATGCAGCTTTGTTTTACATCATTAATCCGCAGTCGAAATATATACATAGAAATAAGCGGTTCAAATATGATTACGGAACAAATCTTGGACGGGGATACTTACGTCCGTCTATTTTTTGCTGGCTGAGATATTGCTCAGCTGTTATCTATATATTTACAAATGAATAAAATAATGCGGCATTTACCGCCTTGAAGTAATAATTAAAACTATGATACAAACTTTTGATTATTTTTACAAAAAGGAGGTAATGCACTGTATGGACTTGGGTGTAGCTATTGTTCTTATACTCGCAGCTCTTGCAGCAGGCATAGGCGTGGGATATGCTCTTTTCTTCAAAAAAGGCATCGCTGCAGGCGTAGAAAAGCGTAAACGTGACGCTGAAGCGATAGTTGGTTCTGCTGAACAGCAGGCCGAGCGTATTGTTGAGGACGCTGAAAAGGATGCTGACAACAAGAAGAAGAGCGCTCTCATAGAGGCTAAGGACGAGATACATAAGCTCCGCACAGAAGCGGACAAGGATATCAAGGAACGCAGAGCAGAGCTGTCACGTCAGGAAAGACGTATGCAGCAGAAAGAGGAGAATTTAGACAAAAAGACTGATAACCTCGAGAAAAAGGAGGATATGCTCAATCAGAAAATCAAATCGGCTGACGAAAAGCTGAAGGAGGCTGACTCTATCAAGAAGAGTCAGATGGATATTCTTGAGCGTATTTCTGAGTTTACAAAGGATCAGGCTAAGGAGTACATAATCTCAAAGCTCGAAGACGACCTCGTACACGAAAAGGCTGTAAAAATAGCAGCCTATGAACAGCAGGTAAAGGATGAATGTCAGGAGAAAGCAAGAAGTTATATTTCTCTTGCTATTGCTAAGGTTGCTGCCGATCAGGTGTCTGAGGCTGCTGTGTCGGTTGTTCCGCTTCCGAATGACGAAATGAAGGGTCGTATTATTGGTCGTGAGGGACGCAACATCAGGACACTTGAGACCCTTACAGGCGTCGATCTTATTATTGATGATACTCCTGAAGCAATCACAATTTCTTGTTTTGATCAGATAAGGCGTGAGGTTGCAAGGATAGCTCTTGAAAAGCTTATTGCCGATGGTCGTATCCATCCTACACGTATTGAGGAGATGGTCGAAAAGGCTCGTCGCGAAGTAGAGTATCGCATCAAGCAGGAAGGTGAGCGTGCTGTTATTGAGACTAATGTTCACGGCCTCAATCATGAGCTCATCAAGCTTATCGGACGTCTTAAATTCCGTACAAGTTACAGACAGAATGTCCTAGATCATTCTATCGAGGTTGCTAAGCTCTGTGGAGTTCTTGCTGCAGAGTTGGGCGTTGACGCAAATATCGCAAGACGTGCAGGTCTTCTCCACGATATTGGTAAGGCTCTTACAGCTGAAATCGAGGGATCTCATGTTCAGATAGGCGTTGACGTTTGTAAAAAATACAACGAAAACCCTGTTATTATCCACGCTGTTGAAGCTCACCATAATGATGTTGAGCCGAAAACAGTAATTGCCTGCATAGTTCAGGCAGCCGACGCTATCTCAGCTGCAAGACCTGCCGCAAGAAGCGAAAATTATGAAAGCTATATCAAGCGCCTTCAGAAGCTCGAGGAGATATGCAACTCCTATGACGGCGTTGAAAAGTGCTTCGCTGTACAGGCAGGACGCGAAGTCAGGATCATGGTCACACCTGAGATTATCAACGATGAGAAGATGGTTCTCGTGGCAAGACAGATTGCTCAGCAGATCGAGACTGAAATGGACTATCCAGGTCAGATTAAGATCAATATTATACGCGAAAGTAGAGTTACTGACTACGCAAAATAATGCAACTTGTTGCGGATGCAGAACTGTTTCCGCAGACGTTTCGGCTGTCGGGCATTATGCTCGACAGCCGTTTTATTTTACCGTGTAGACATTGGGAATATATTCCCAGTGCCTTCAGAGTAAAATATGAAATCCATGATAGGATTGTATGAGGGGGCTATATTATGAAAGGAAAAGTATTTGTTGGAGCACTTGCATCTTTAGCAGTTTTTGTTCTTCTTGTGATGACAGCCACTCCTTTTGGAGCGTCTGCTGCATGGATGAAAACAGGACTTATAGGTGACATCAACGGCGATGGCGATATTAACGTCGCTGATATTGTCACTTTGGCCAGGCATTTGAACGGAACAGAAAAGCTGGATGACAAGAGCGTTTATAGAGTAATTGGAAGTAACGATTGTATCATTAGAGGCGTAGGAAAGAGTGATATAATCGTTGCAGCGGATACACAGAGTATACAGAAAGCTGACCTAGACCAGAATGGCATTGTTGAGGTTTTTGACCTTGTGCAGCTCAGAAAGGTTGTAATAGCATCTGTTCCTTGTGGTGAGATACTTAAATGGGAAGAAGAGTTGAAACCAACTACGGTCTCAACAACTACAGTTGTTACAACTACTACGACTACAACAACGGTTCCGCTTCCGCCTCCACCAAAATCTGATTTCATCGTGCCGCCTTTAGTGGATATGTTCGGTAGTATGCCATCCCAAGGAAAGGTCAATCTGCTCATTTTTTATGTAGATTTCCCAGACTGTAAGTTTGATTATGAACCGTCGATGGAGGATATTGAGAGGATAGCCTTTGGCAAAGAAGATGAGAGATCAGCCTCATACCCGTTTGAGAGCTTCAGTGCTTTCTTTGATAGGTCGTCAAAAGGTGCTTTAGAGCTCAGCGGAAAGGCGTACAAGTATACTTGCGAGGAAAAAATAGATCATTACGGTGCAGACGTTTATAAAGCGGAATTTACCGAAGAGGTAATAAAAAAGATGGACGATGATGTGGATTACAGCAATTTTGATGCCAATAAAGATGGTGTTATCGATGCAATACTCTTCTGTGTACCTGATTCTTCCAACAATGATTGGTGGTCGTGTGCAGGTCCATATTATGGTGATGCTGTTAAAGTTGATGGCGTAACTCCAGGGCATGTCATCACAGGAAACGCCGCTATCAAGAGCTTTAATAACTATGTGAAATTTGTATCTACATACTGTCACGAACTTGGACATTGTATGGGACTCCCAGATTATTACTTATATACTGGGACAAAGGACACAGAGGGAATGCATGGTTCTGCTGGCTTTGAACTCATGGACGAGGCTTATTCTGATTTAACTGCAGTATCAAAGCTTATGCTCGGTTGGTTGAGAGAGGATCAGGTGCAGATTTACGATGCAACAAAAGGTGATCAGACTTTCACAATTGTAAATGGTCAAACTGACGGAGGAAATTGCCTTATCATCCCAAGGGAAGAACTCAATGGCTACAAATCAGAATTCCTTATTGTTGAATATACCACTCTTGAAGGAAATAACAGTCTCCTTGAGCCCACTTTCAAAAAAAGCAGGGTTTTGGGAAGCGGAATAAGCATAAAGCATATTGATGCCAGCATAATTACTAGCAAAGACGGAACACTTTTTAAGTATCAAAGTGGATTAGGCATCTTTCCAGAAAATGTCCAGGGCCGTCGATTTATAAGGCTTGTTAATGAAGCTGAGGGAGAGAATAGGAACAAGACTGATAATTTCTTCCGAACAGGTGATGTTATATCAAATTCTGTCAAAGGGTTTGCATGGTATGATATTTCGGGAAGCGAGACTATAGACCCGATGATTACAATAACTGTTGGAGAATTGAAGGATAACGCTTACACCGTAACAGTATCAAGAAAATAAACGCATTTAATGCAAGAAGGAAAGAAAAACAATGTCAAAATCTATAAAGAAAAACCCGAAAACGATTTTTCACACAACTGAGAAATCAAACTTTATCCTGAATATGACTGAGGAACAGTATTCAAAGCTTGCCTCTTACGGACTTGTCATAGGAATGTTCCTAATGCCGCTATTTACACTTGCTCCAGAGATTAACGACGATAAGTTCTCATATGCTATGACTGCAGGAGGACTTGCTATTGCAGGTGTCATTAATATGATACTTGCCATTATAGCTATAATGAAGAAGTATATAACCAAAACAGCGATGCTTCCCGTATGTGCTTTCGGAGGAATGATGGCATGGGGTGTAGTGTCACTTATAAACGGTTATGATTACGGTGTAGGATTTTATGGCTTTACAGAAAGAGGCGAGGGACTTCTTGCCATACTTTTCTATGGTTGCTTTTTTACTACGGCAATATCAATCAAGCGAAAAAGCGCGGTAAAGCGTGTCATAAACGGTGCTATAGGCGTTGGTGTGTTCAACTGCTTTATAGCTCTTCTACAGATTTTCGGTGGGTATCTTTCACATTATTGCAATATAGGAGCTATAAGTGTAGGCGATGATATGAAAGATCTGTATGTATATGCTGCTTCAGGACTTTCAATGTCTCCTCTTTTCCTGGCAATGCTACTCACCCTATCTCTTACAGCTGCTTTCATAGGCTTTGTAACCTCTGATTGCAGGAGAAACAGACTTATTTATCTTGCTTCATCGCTTCTTTTCTCATTTGTCATTATGTTTACATACTCTCTTATAGGTATTTGTGGACTTGTATTTTCTTTGGTTGCAGCAGTTTCTGCAGTATTTATCCGCAAAGCTTCGAAAGTGCGCCTATTATGCGTACCTGCCGCTGTTGTATTTGCAGCTCTTGCGGTAATTCTTGTTAATGCGGGGAATATAGGAAATATGGATTCATATAAACTCCATGACGGACGAATACTCTGGTATGCAGATGGTTTCAAAAGAGCTGGCGCTTCTGGTAATATAGACTCTAAAGTTATTGATATTGACGATACGATAGCGGTTTACTGGTATCTAAATGATACTGCAATGGATATAATTGGCAAAAACAAGCTAACTGGAACAGGTCCGGAGCAACTCATTTATCCTCAGTTGAAAACAGCTGCAGGTTTTGATGATGTCAGGTACATGATAATTGATAAGGGAAACAGGCAGACGTTTGACAAGGTTTACAACGAATATCTTTACACAGCTGCAACAAGAGGTATACCGTCACTTGTAGCATTGCTTATGGTACTTATACCTGTTATAGTTTCTGGCATAAAGGCTGTACGCAAGGGAAAGTTCAACGAGCTATTTATATTGTTTGCTATGACGGTGGGAGGCATTATTTTATTCTTCATCGGCTGCAGCAGTATAGTTTACGCTCCTGTATTCTGGGCAATTGCAGGTGCTTCTTGTGCTGATATTGTAGATGATAAGCTTCCTTTGTCTGAAAAGGTGAGAGATGAAAAGGTAGCTTCCGATAAGAAAAATGATAATGCTAAGAAGCCTGCAAAAAGGGCTAATGTAAAGTCTGGCAAGAAATAATAAAACAATAGTCTGCATATTTGTGGATTATGGATGGCGTTCTTTACAATGAAGTTTGTAATTATTTGATCAGTCTGAGAGATAAACTCTCAGGCTGATTTTGTCGGTATACAGGAAGATTAAAATTTTATGTAAGTTTAATCTAACAAAAAACTATTGATTTTTTACTCAGATATGTTAAAATGAAAATACGAGGGGCTTAGGCCCCCGAATAACACGGAGGTGTATGTATATGGCATATATTATTTCTGATGATTGTGTAAGCTGCGGCGCTTGTGCAGCAGAGTGCCCTGTTGGTGCTATCTCTGAGGGCGATGGCAAGTACGTTATTGACGCAGACGCATGTGTTGAGTGCGGTGCTTGTGCGGGTGTATGTCCTGTTGGTGCTCCTAACGCTTAATAATCAAAAAAAGACGATAAGCAGTTCCGTTTATGGAACTGCTTATTTTTTACTCCTTAATCGTTGCAACACGAGCGAACTACGAATGAATTGCAGTCTGTACACTCGGGAACAGTGGGATTGTCTTCGTGAGTACCGACAGAGATACAGTCAAGAGAGCAGTAATGCTCGGATACCAAGTTGTGTCTGCACTGAGAAACATTACATTTTATGCATTTGTTTTTCTTTTGATCTTCCATGATTAATTCTCCGTTCTGATTATTGGGTTCGTCTTGAACCGATAATAGTATTGCCACTATTCTGCTGGATATACAGTAGAGTATATGAACGAAAACATAATAAATTATTACATCACGAAAACAAACATGCAGTATTATTGACTTTTAAAAATGATTGTGATAATATTATCATTAAGGAGCACAGCTCCTAATGATATAACATTATGGAGGGGTCCAAGATGTATGAAAATAACAATAATAACATGAACAACGTTTTTTCAGACGGCTATGAAGTTACTGTATCGGGTGTTGACAACATAACGAGAAAAGGCAAGGGAAGAAAGGCTGCTTTGATGGCATGGGGGATTGCGGCAATCATGGCAGGTGGTTCAATTACAGCCTATGCAGTTTCGGACACAGTTAAAAATCAGGTTAAGCTTCGCATATGCAGTCCCGAAAAATACTACGCATGGGTAACTGAGAATAACTCAGAGACTATCGGTGAAACTGTTGGCAAATATTACAGAAAGCTACTTGATAAACGTGAAAAAGGTCAGAATATCAACTTTGATCTTTCGTTTGAGCCTACTCAGGATGCAAAGAAAGTTTTGAATGAAGAATTATTTGGCAGTGCTTCTGATGTGCCTAAAGAGATTAAAAAAGTTATCAATGGCACTGATAAATACGTTCTTTCTTCTGATTATAATATTAAAAAGAGCACTATTAGCTCGAATACAGAACTCTATATGGATGACAAGAGTGTTCTTCATCTTGATTATGCTGCCGACTTCAAGGATATGGAATATTTTCTCCGTATTCCGGAATTCAAGGAACAGTGGCTTGGCATTGAAATGGGTAATGATAGTGATTTGTACGGTGTTGGCGCAATAGTTAACTCATACAAGGCTTTGCTTAAAGATCCGTCATCTGTTCTCTCTCCTGATGAGCTTGAAAAGGAAGTGAACAGGTACGCAGGTGTATGGGCAAACTTTGCTGACGAGGTAAAGCTTGAGAAAAAAGAAAGCGTTGATATTTGCGATATCAACGTGAATTATACAGTAGCTACTGTGGATTTTACAGATAAGGATCTTGAAAAGCTGGGCTTGATGTATCTTGAAGAAATTAAGAAAGATAAGGTTATCAAGGATATCGTTGTCAACAAACTTAATCTCATTGACAACGAAACTGAGTATTTGGAAGAACTCGATGAAAGTATCAGCGAATTCAAGGATAATCTTGAGAAAAAAGATTATGATAACGAAGTCGTTGTAAGTATTGACACATACATCGATGCAAAGGGAACTATCCGTGGTTTTTGTTTCAGAAATGACGATGATGAGTCTTTTAGAATGGTGATCGGTAGGATTGGAAGCAACATAAGAGGAGAGTTAGCTTTTGTTGAAAACAATGCACCTAGATTCACAGTTAGTCTCAAAGCTGATGAAAGTGGCAAGAGCTACACAGGAGACGTTTCATTTGTATATAGCGATTATTATAATTATAACTTTTCAGAAGGTAATTATGATAATTTAAACAAAGAAACAATCAGTGTGAATTTCAGAGAGTTTGAGATAAAGGACGAGGAAAAGGGCTACTTTAACGGCGATTTTTCTATTATTATCCCTGATAAAGCTCCGATAAGTATCTTATGTAGTTCTGACGGTAAGAGTCAGAAGATAAAATATAATCTTAACATGGACGATACGAGCTACGGTGATTTTTCAATAGAGTATTCTGTAGGAAATAGTGCAGATGTGAAGATACCGAGCAAGAACGACGCATTTATGCTTGACATCAATAACATCGATGAGGCTGATATCAACGAATACATAACATCTGATGATATAAGAGACTTTGTAAAGAACACTCTTGTAAAAATTGGCTTTGATAAGGAAATGGCTGAGACTGCAGGAGAGGCTGTCAAGGAAGGCTACGATAGACGCGCTGATGAAAGAGCTTCTGGGGATGATTATGACTGGGACAGCGATGATTTTGACTTTGATTTTGACATTGACGAAGAGGAAGGAAAAGAGTTTGGAAGTACTGAAGGCACTGAGAATAAGGAGGACATCATTGGCGGCGCTGACAATCAATCAGGATTCGTTATCGGTGGTTCAGATGATAACGGACTTGATTTTGAGTTTGACCCCAGCAAGTTCAAATATGAGGATTTCAAGGATCAGATGACAGAAGACGAATTCAACCAGTGGATGGATCTCATGGAGCAGTTTACTAAAAAAGTATCATAAATCAATCGTTCAGATAAAACTAATAAAAGGATTATAAAGAGCGGTAACACTTTGACTATGTATATGGCTATCAGTAATTGAAAGCTATCATATGGTGTGAAGAAAAGCAACTTAAATAGTATAAATAATTACTTTGCAATGTGTCATCTTATAAGACTTTATTATATTTACATTTTCAAACGACCTCGTTCAGAGGTCGTTTTTATTAAACTGGCTTGCCGTAAATTTGATATTAACTTGTATCATACTGGATTTATAAATTATCTTCATACTTAATAAGATATGTTTTGGCACATCTTATAGAAAAAGGGCGGCTTAGCCGCCCTCGTTGTATTTTTAATTTTTAACTGCAATCTCCTTAAGCTTTGTAAGAATAATGTTAGCCGCGTCAAATTTGGACATAAGCTCCATTTCATTTGTATCATCAGGAGTTATCATAGTAATGATATTTGTGTCTGTTCCGAAACCTGAACCTGCCTTTTTCAGCGAATTGGCACATATCATATCGCAATTCTTCTTTATAAGTTTAGCACGAGAGTTCTCAATAACGTTGTCGGTTTCCATTGAGAAGCCACAAATTACTTGTCCCTCGCGTCGGTTTTCACCGATATACTTAAGGATATCAGTAGTACGTTTGAGCGGTATGCTCATATCATCATCTGACTTCTTTATCTTACTTGTTGCAGTAGACACAGGAGTATAATCCGCAACTGCTGCGGCTTTTATAATGATATCTGAACTGTTCAGGCGCTCTTTTACGGCATTGAACATATCTTCTGCAGATTTTACGTGAACTACGTTTACAAACATAGGTGGCTCAACATCGGTATGAGCGGCAACTATTGTGACATCCGCACCTCTTAGCATAGCGGCTCTTGCGATAGCAAAGCCCATTTTTCCACTGGAGTGGTTGGTTATGAAGCGGACAGGGTCGATACTTTCACGGGTGGCACCTGCAGTAATGAGTATCTTTTTTCCCTCAAGATCTTTTTCAAAAGCAATTTCACGAATAATATATTCAAGTAAAGTTTCCTCGTCTGGAAGCTTTCCATCGCCAATATCACGGTTTGCGAGCATTCCACGAACAGGTTCAACTATCTCGTAGCCGAACTTTTTCAGCTTTTCGATATTGTCTTGAACAATGGGATTATGGAACATATTATGGTTCATTGCAGGAGCAATTATTTTCTTGCAAGTGCACGCCATAACAGTGGTAGTCAGCATATCATCAGCGATACCATTTGCAATCTTACCGATAACGTTTGCGGAGGCAGGAGCTATCATTACCACATCTGCTTTTTTTGCAATTGAAACGTGCTCCACGCTGTACTCGAAATTGCGGTCGAAGGTTTCTATAAGGCACTTGTGCTGAGTTAGAGTCTCAAAGGTTAGTGGATGAACGAAATTTAGTGAATTTGGAGTCATTGCAACATGAACGTCAGCGCCAAGTTTTGTAAGCATACGTGCAAGATTGCATATCTTGTAAACGGCTATAGAGCCTGAAACTCCAAGTAAAACAGTTTTTCCTGTAAGCATGGCATTCACCTCATATGTGTAACTCATTAGGGCAAACCTCGCCCTTATGGCACGCGATTATATTATTTACAGTAGTTTCAGCAATATTGTTGAGAGCTTCCTCCGTGAGGAAAGCCTGATGTGAAGTAACAATGACATTAGGCATTGAAATAAGTCTGGCAAGAGTATCGTCTGCGATGATATGTCCCGAGAAGTCTTGGAAGAAAATGTCGGCTTCTTCCTCGTATACGTCAAGACAGGCAGCTCCTATTTTGCGGGCTTTTATGCCTTCAAGAAGTGCCTCAGCATCAATAAGCGCTCCTCTTGAGGTGTTGATGATAACAACTCCCTTTTTCAGTTTTTCTACGGACTTGCTATCTATCATGTGGTAGGTTTCGTCAGTGAGAGGACAGTGGAATGAGATAATATCGCTTCTGCTGAAAAGCTCATCGAGTTCCACATACTCAATATCGTTACCATTTGCAGGGAACTTGTCATAGGCGATGATGTTCATACCAAAGCCACGGCAAATGTTGATGAATATCCTGCCTATCTTACCTGTACCTACAACACCCACGGTCTTTCCGTGAAGGTCGAATCCTGTAAGCCCATTCAACGAGAAGTTGTGATCTCTTGTGCGAATATAAGCTTTATGAACTCTGCGTATTGAAGTAAGAAGCAGAGCCATAGCGTGTTCTGCAACGGCATATGGAGAGTAAGCGGGAACACTTACGACTTTCAGCTTGCCCTTAGCGTACCTAATATCAACATTGTTATAGCCTGCACAGCGCAGAGCGAGAACTTTTACTCCGAGAGCACAGAGCTTATCAATAACAGCGGAATTGACGGTATCATTTACGAAAACGCAGGCAGCCTCACATCCCTTAGCAAGCTCTACAGTATCCTCGTTGAGCTTGGTCTCGTAGAACTTGAATTTAATACTGTTTTCCTTGCCGAATTTTTCAAAAGAGGGAGTATCATACGGTTTTGTGTCGAAAAAAGCGACTTTCATTTTATCACCTTCCTGTTATTTTGTTTATGAGCAATAATTATGAGGCTCTAAGATACAGTATCTTAGAGCCTTATAGCATATTTGATTTTATATCAAAGGTCCTTTTCCATATATCCGCATGTAAATGGAAAAAAATCGAACTTCTTCGTGTAGATATGAACAAATCCAAAACCCTCGTACCATTTTCGTAGGATTCTGTTCTCTTCAACAATGGAAATATATACCTTTTTACAGCCAAATTTACGTATTTTTTCGAAAGCGTCATTAAGGAGATTTTTACCAATATTAGAATGTCTATGCTGCGGAATAACACAAAGGTTGTTGAGTTCACAGGTGTTATTATCAAAAAGTTTAAGCGAGTAATAACCTATTATTTCATTGCTTTCTGAATAATAAGCGTACATCGGGCGCTTTTCTTCATCAAACTGATGAAATAGTTTCTCTTCGGTGATTGCAAAAGCTGTAAATGCTGGAGCATTTTCAACAGTAAACCCGAACTCGTTAGCAACAGTTATGAAACTGTTGCGTATTAGCTGCACACATTCTGGAATATCGTTCCGTTTTACTTCTCGTATCATTTTTTATACTATTTCAGCAAAGATACCTGCAAGAGAAGCAATGTAAGTTTTCTGAACAGTTTCAGCAGGTATGATCTCGCCGTTTATCTTGAGATCCATAGTAGCGCAGGCATCAGCAACGAGAGTTACAGTATAGCCGTGATCCATTGCTGCACGAACTGTAGTATCAACACACATATGAGTCATCATTCCGCAGACTATGAGTTTTTCAACGCCTAGGCTGCGTAAACAGTCATTAAGTTCAGTGCCAAGGAAACTGTTTGGACAGTACTTGTTGATAACTATATCATTGGGAAGCGGAGCGATCCTTTCGGAAATCTCACAGCCATATGTTCCCTCGTTGAAGAAATCGTCATCGTCGGAATTAATGTGTTTTATGTAAATAACTGGACGTCCGATTTTTCGGCTTTCAGCAATAAGTTCAACAATTCTGTCTTCTGCTTTTCTAGGATCGTGAAGCATACAGGCTCCACCTTCGAAGTAATCATTTTGGACGTCTATTATCAGTAAAGCTTCTTTCATTATACATATCTCCCTTAGTTTGTTATCTATCTTTTTTACAGATGTAAAAACAACTTTTAAATAGTATACCATATTGAAGCGCTCGTGTCAATCTGTTGCACAGTGGTAATAATAACGAAATCTTATGCATATATTGAATCAAAAATGTAAAGTAAGCAAAATACTGCTAATAAAAAAGGACAGGCTAAGCTGTCCTTTTGTAACTGATTATCAGTTTACTTCTGGAGTTACGATATCTCCGTTTTCGTTTGTTATTATCGCTGATTCTGTTGCTGATGAGGCATCGTTTGCTTCTGATGCAGTTGCCTGAACCTCAGGTTTGGCATTGGCTGTCGGGAATTCTGTTGTTTCTAAAGTATTATCTGTAACAACTTCTGTTTGTTGAGGAGCTTCCGTTTGTTGTTCTTCACTTGCTGTAGTTGTCGTTTCAGATGGGGTGGCAGTAGAGGCAGCGATAAACTCTTCTGATTTCTGAATAGCTGCTGAGTCGTAAGAGTTGTTTTCACCTGTGTAGCTGTAGGTCTCAACATTACATGAGCATAGGCTGATGACTGACAGTATAACTATTGCGATAGTTTTGAATTTCATTTTATTATTCTCCTTTTGTAATTGTAAAGAGGGCGAGACAATTGTCTCGCCCTTAATGATTAGCCAACTTCAACAGTTGTTGTATCACTACTTGCAGTGATAACGTCTTCTGAATCAAATACTGTGATTTCGATTTCAGCTGTTACATATTTTTTCATATTTACCCCTCCTGTAAGACATTACTTGTTTCTGTAGGTCATCGTTGCCTCATAATATTTGTATATAGAGGAAGCTGCATTCTTTGTATTAGTGTCATAGTTAGCATTTAATACAGCATTAATAAATGAGAGTGCAGATGCTTGGTATGTGCTTGTGCCATTGTCTGTTGTGATATTGATTTTATATGTATTGCCAAGTTTGTGGGCAGAGATATTTGTGATGACTATCTTATAACGTCCATCGCTTGCCTGCTTAGTAACAGTATAATCATTTTCACTGAGTCCGTCAACACTTATTGAAATGTTGCCAGAGTAATTCGCGTTAGGAGAAACGAAAACATTTAGACCTGTCTCTGCATTCAGTGAAAGAGAATAGGTTATCTTATCAATATCGGTTTTAACTAGATTGCTCTTATGTGCGTATTTCTTTACAACTTCTTTAATATCTTCAAAGTTGTAAGATTCTGCATAATACTTGGTCATTTCTTCGTGATCAACGCCGATAGTCCATTTATTAGTTTCTGCAAGCATTGGCTGAACATAGTGACCGTAGTCTGATATAGACTGTACAAGAGCGACCATTTCAGGCTCTAATTTATCTGAAATTTTTTCTACTGCTTTGATATATTCAAGTACTGAGTAAGTTCTTTCTACAGTTTCATCGCCATAGTGGAACACAGCTGTGATAGTATCTGCCATCTGAACAGAAGTAACATAGCAGGTAAATCCATAGTACTCACCTGTTTGGTTCTTGAAGCTTTCGTCAAATGTGTCTTTGGTTGTCTTGCCGTTTACAGTGAACTCAACATAGCTTGCAGCCTTTTCTTCATCTGTGAGACCTGAGAGGTCAAGGAAGAAGTTTACACCAATCTGTCCGCTAAGAACAAGGTTTTGAGTTTTGAATGAAGGAACAGTGAACGGCTCAGCCTCGATGATAACATCTGCTTCGGAAACTTCCTTATATCCATTCTCATAGCCATCAACAGGAAGGAAACATTTACCGTCTACTGTGAAATATTCGATATTGCCGTTAATGCCTTTTTCTGCAGCCTTAGCTTCAACCTT
>JAFZYX010000176.1 GCA_017616055.1 Ruminococcus sp. | reverse complement strand
TCCCGTAACTCTTGAAGCAACTTTGTACGGATTGAATTCCGCGGCAATGATAGTGGGAGTTTTGTACTGGTTTCGTTCATTTACTCAGATAATGACCAGTGAAAAACTGCTTTATGTAACAGGTGCTCTTTCGCCTAAGCTTTCACTTATCCTTTCTATGGCTTTGCGTTTCGTTCCGCTATTTAGCAGGCAGTCCGTTAAAATAAACAACGCGCAGAAGGCAATGGGGCTTTACAAAGACGACAATATAATAGACGACATAAAGGGAAAATCACGTGTTTTCTCTATACTTGTCACATGGGCTCTTGAAAATGGTATTATTACAGCTGATAGTATGGAAGCAAGAGGATTCGGCACTCACAGACGCACTCAGTTTTGCCGATTCGGATTCAGGAAATCTGATATTACTCTCTTTGTAGTTTCTCTTGCGCTTTTCGGCGTTACTGCAGTCGCCGTTGGAATTGGTTCTCTTGACTTCTCATTTTATCCATCCATAAGCGTTGAAACACCCGATAAGCTTGGAATGGCAGGGATTATTTCATACATTGCGCTAATAATGATTCCATTTATAATTGAAACGGAGGTGAGTCTCAGGTGGAAATACTTACGGTCAGGGATTTGACATTTACATATCCGAAATGCAGTTCGCCTGCGGTTAGTAATGTGTCATTCAGCCTCGAAAGGGGAGAATTTGTTGTATTATGCGGCGCTACAGGAAGCGGAAAATCTACTTTGTTGCGTATGCTTAAGCGTGAGCTCACACCTGTGGGCGAAATAAGCGGCAGCGTTTTATTCTGTGGAGAACCTATAGCTGAGATAGATAATATCACTTCTGTTTCAAAAATAGGTTTTGTTATGCAGAATCCTGAACAGCAGATCGTTACTGACAAAGTTTGGCACGAGCTTGCTTTCGGTTTGGAAAACATCGGTACGCCTTCTGATGAGATATCGCGGCGCATTGCAGAAATGGCAAGCTATTTTGGTATCGGTGAATGGTACGACAAGGATGTTTCAGAACTTTCTGGTGGTCAGAAGCAGCTTCTGAATCTTGCATCGATACTGGTAATGCAGCCTCAACTGCTTATACTTGACGAGCCGACAGCACAGCTTGATCCAATAGCAGCTACTGACTTCATTGCAACGCTGAAAAAGCTTTGTCAGGAGTTTTCTATTACTATCATTATAGCTGAGCATCGTCTTGAGGATGTTGTACCTATATGTGACAGGCTCCTTATAATGGAACAAGGTGCGCTTATCGCTTCTGAGCCACCTGAAGACGCAATCTGGAGATATAAAGACAGACTTGATATACTCTGCGGTATGCCAGTTGCAGCTAGGCTTTACGCAGAAATTGGCGGGAGTGGAAAATGTCCGCTGACAGTTCGTGATGGAAGAGCTTTTATAGAAAAGAATTACGGGAACTCAACACGGAAGTTGCCATTGAATGAATCTAGACACAGCGAGGAAACTGCTCTCGAGTACAAAAACGTATTTTTTCGCTATGAGAGAAACGGAAGGGACATACTCAGCGGTCTTAGCATGAAGGTGTACCGTGGCGAGCTCTTCTGTATTTTAGGTGGGAACGGTTCCGGAAAGACTACAGCTCTTTCCGCAGCAGCAGGACTTCTTAGAGCATATAGTGGCAGTATAAAAGTTTTTGACAAAAAGCTCGGTGAGTATAAGAATCGCTCCCTTTATCGCGAGTGCCTTGCTATGCTGCCACAAGACGTGCAGACGGTATTCCTTAAAAATACTGTTTGTGCGGAGCTTGAAGAATGCGGAGCTGATATTGCAGAACTGCCTTATGATATCTCACATCTCTTGGATAAGCATCCTTACGATCTTTCTGGAGGCGAGCAGCAGCTTGTGGCTCTTGCAAAGGTTCTTGCTGCAAAGCCGAAGCTTTTGCTTCTTGATGAGCCAACAAAGGGGCTTGATGCTGCTGCAAAGCTAAATATAATAAATGTTCTCAGAAGACTTAGAAAAAATGGGATAACTGTTGTGACCGTGACTCATGATGTTGAGTTTGCAGCTGCTTTCGCAGACAGGTGTGCCATGTTCTTCGGTGGTATGATAGTAGGTATCGGTGCTCCAAACGATTTTTTCTCAGGGAACAGCTTCTACACAACGGCAGTAAGCCGTATGACAAGAAGTTATTATGATAACGCCATTACTATTGAAGATGCTGTGAATCTTTGTAGATTAAACGGAAGAAAGGAGAATTGAAATGCTCCTTATCAGAAACAAAGAGTTGCGAAATGCAATTAAAATTACAGTTCCTTTTGTAATAATACCTTTGGTAACAATACTTGGAACTCTTGCATTTAACGAGAAAAAGCACATAATAATCTCACTTGCGGTTGCATTATTATCACTTCTTCTTTTTGCGGCAGGCTTCGAGAAAAAGTCAACTGGTACACGTAGAATGGTTATAGTGGCGGTAATGACAGCTTTATGCTTTGCAGGCAGATTCATTCCTTTTCTCAAGCCTGTTGCTGCTCTTACTATAATTACTGCTCTATATCTTGGTGGAGAGGCCGGATTCCTTGTTGGATCTCTTTCCGCTGTCCTGTCTAATTTCTACTTTGGTCAGGGACCGTGGACGGCATTTCAGATGCTTGCATGGGGACTAATCGGACTTTTCGCAGGTATCTTTGCAGAAAAACTGCTGAAAAGTAATGTGCTTCTACTACTGTATGGCGCTTTTACTGGTGTGGCTTATTCGTTTATTATGGACATTTGGACAGTACTGTGGTACAATCAAGGCTTTAATATTAAGCTTTACAGAGCAGCACTTGTGTCAGCTGTGCCATATACTGCGTCATATGCTGTGTCTAATGTATTGTTTTTATTTCTGCTTGTAAAGCCATTCGGTGAAAAGCTTGAACGTATAAAAATAAAATATGGAATTTGATATGATATAGAAAGATACAATTGGATTGTTACTTATTAAATTGATGTTTTTATGTTTTTTAAGGTATAATATATCACTTTTTCATAAATATAAAGCAGAGCAGTCACAGAAAATGTGACTGCATTTTAATTTAATTATACATAATTTCCTAAACATGCTTCAAAATTTTGTTTAAATTGCCTACGAATTTATTTGCCCAAATTGCGTGAAATATGTTATAATATAATAAAGGAAACGACAGCTATTTCATAACGGGGAAAATAACGAAAACAGCTGTACGTTAAACTGAAAAACAGCTTATCTGAAAGAAACTCGTTTTTGAAAGGAGTTGATCTTTTGTGGTAAAAGGTTTGGGCGTTTATGCGCCGATGGCTTTGCTTCCAGGAATAATAATTGACAAGGTTCGTGAGAAATATGAGCCAGACATTTATAAGACAAGTATAATGATACTTAAATTGGTAAGCGGGGAATTGACAAAGTATAGGTTCTGGATTGATAAGGATCCGAATGCTTTATCTTCACGAAATTTAGCCATTGTAGAGGTTATGGCTAATGAGCTTACAGATGGAGAGCAGGCTGTTATTGATACGGTGCTGAAAATAGCGGCAACTTCCGCGTTAAAAAAAGTATAAAGGAAAGGGACTTCGTTTTGAGGTCCCTTAAGTTTATGTTAGTATATCATATTTCTTAATATCAGACGCAATATTTGATTTGTTTAATTTTGATATTTCGTTGTTTAAACGAAATATAGATTCAACATTGCTCTTTCGTTTGAAGTGATTACTGTGAAAACAGAGCAGCTGGTACAGAGTAAATGGTGATAAAAGCTTAAGCAGTTACTTTCTAGCATTTGATGAAGTTTACATCTACATAATATATTACAAATAATGTCAAGAAAAAAATAGCGCCGTTTGAGCAATTTGACCATAAATTGACGCAATATATACTTGACTTTCAGTCAGATAATGTATATAATTAAGTTATGAAATGAGAAAGGGGAGCGGATATGATAGACCTCGGACACCTTGAAAAATACAGGGAAAACAACAGGATAGAAGCTAAAAAGGCTATTGGTGGACTTCCCGTAAGTCTGTGGGAGACATATTCTGCCTTTGCAAATACCCTAGGGGGGATTATTTTGCTTGGAGTTGAGGAGCAAAGTGACAAGTCTCTTCATGCGGTAGATTTGCCTGACCCAGAGTGGCTTGTAAAAGATTTCTGGGACATAATCAACGATCCGAGGAAGGTCAGCGTTAATATACTCTGCGAGGAGGACGTAAAGATAAGGGAGATTGAAGGTAAGCATATCATTTCCATAACTGTGCCGAAAGCAAAGATATCCGAAAAGCCTGTCTATATAAACGGAAGTCCATTTACAGGCACATACAAGCGTAATGGCGATGGCGATTATCGTTGTTCCATACGGGAGATACAAGCGATGATTGCAGCAAGATCTTAGCAATTTGCTTTAAGGGATAATCAATGTTTGCTTCTATTAATTGAAAATCAATGATATAACACAAAAAAGGGACTGCCGAGCAGTCCCTTGATTATTTCCTATTGTGATTAAGCCATACCTGCTGTGATGATAGCCATTTTGTAAACTTCGTCAGCATTGCAGCCTCTTGATAGGTCGTTGATAGGAGCATTAAGACCCTGAAGAATAGGACCGTATGCCTCATATCCACCAAGTCTCTGAGCTATCTTGTAGCCAATATTTCCTGCCTCAATGAGAGGGAATATAAATGTATTTGCCTGTCCTGCAACCTTTGAATCAGGGCATTTTGTTTTTGCAACTTCTGTAGAAACAGCAGCGTCAAACTGGAACTCACCGTCGATAACGAGGTTAGGGTCGATGTTTCTTGCTTCGATAACAGCGTCATGGCTAAGCTGAACTGTGCCACCCTTGCCTGAGCCGTATGTTGAGAAGCTGAGAACAGCAACCTTAGGATCAATACCAAAGAAATCAGCAGTTTTTGCGGTTTCAACAGCTACCTCTGCAAGCTGTCTTGCAGCTGAAAGAACTACATTACCGTCCTTGTCGAGTCTGTCTGTGTAACCAAGATTGATTGCGCAGTCACCCATTGCTATTTTCTCTTCCTTGCCGTCCTTTTCGCGGAAAAGTATGAATGAAGAACTTACGAGGTTAGAACCTTTCTTGGTCTTTATGATCTGAAGAGCAGGTCTTACTGTATCAGCTGTTGAGTATGTAGCACCACCAAGGAGAGCGTCTGCCTTGCCTGCCTTTACGAGCATTGTTCCGAAATAGTTGGATTTTGAGAGAGCTGCACGGCATTCTTCTTCAGTCATTTTGCCCTTTCTAAGCTCTACCATCTGAGCTACGAGAGCGTCCATTTCTGGATATGTAGCAGGGTCAAGTATCTCTGCGCTGTCAATATTGAATCCACCGTTATTTGCAGCAGCTTTAACTTCGTCGACGTTGCCGCAGAGGATAACACCCATCAGATTTTCCTTGATAAGTCTGTCGGCTGCGGAGAGAATACGTGGATCGCTGCCCTCTGTGAATACTATAGTTTTCTTGCTGGATTTAAGATTTGCTATAAGCTTGTCAAACATTCCCATTGTGAGAGACCTCCATTAGATTTAAATTTTACCTTCCTATTATAACATAGTTGCTTTTCAAAGTCAATCGGTAATTAGTGATTGATTAGAGGATGTATGAGCTACGATGTATGAGCTATGTATGAGCTATCATTGAAATTTCAAAAAGCTTGTTAGGAAAGATTTTAGTGCTGGTCTTTATTAAGTTGTTTTGCTATAAGACAATACCTAGTCATGGTTATAATTTATAATAATGCATTTTTTATAAAAAAGCTACGGTTGACAAAAGAAATTTACGGAAAACGTAAAGATAAATTAGGCTTAATCAAATCGTATTGACTTGCAGAATAAAATGTTATATAATGATAACAAGGCTGAATGTTCCATTTAAATGGAATCAAGCCCATGGATTTATTTAACAGATAGAAGGAATAATATGACACTTAAGGAAATGAAAGCAGGAGAAAGCGCCGTTGTTGAGATTGTCGGGGGCGAGGGAGCTCTAAGGCAGCATTTCCTCGATATGGGTATTATCCCAGGGGCAGAAGTCACCATGCTTAAGCTCGCTCCTATGGGAGACCCTATGGAACTTGAGATACATGGCTACTCACTGACCCTCCGCCTTGCTGACGCGGACAGAATAGAGGTAACGCCACTCAGCGCAAAGACAGCTGCTGTGGCTCATAAGAAAAAGCCTAAAACTCATCATCCAGGTCTCGGTGAGGGTGGTATATTCCACGCGAAGGGAGACGGTGATCCTCTTCCTGATGATGAACAACTAACATTCGCTCTCGTTGGAAATCAGAACTGCGGTAAGACTACACTGTTCAACCGTCTAACGGGATCTAATCAACATGTAGGCAATTTTCCAGGAGTTACCGTAGACAGAAAAGACGGCCCAATAAAGGGCTACCAAAATACTCTTGTAACCGATCTTCCTGGTATTTACTCTATGTCGCCGTACAGTAGCGAGGAGATTGTTTCTCGTAATTTTGTTCTTGATAATAAGCCGAGAGCTATCATAAATATCGTTGACGCTATGAATATCGAGCGTAATCTATATCTTACCATGCAGCTTCTCGAGATGAATATCCCTATGGTAGTTGCGTTGAATATGATGGATGAGGTTAGCGGAAATGGTGGTTCTGTAGACATAAACGCTATGGAGCAGCTTCTCGGAGTTCCGGTAGTTCCAATTTCAGCTTCAAAGAACAAGGGCGTTGACGAACTAATCGATCATGCTTTACATATCGCACATTATCAGGAACGTCCTATTCAGCAGGATTTATGCGACGAGAGGCACAAGAATGGTGCGGTTCATCGCTGTCTCCATGGAATAATAGCTCTCATAGACGACCATGCCAAAACAGCTGGCATACCTGTAAGATTTGCTGCAAGCAAGCTTGTTGAGGGAGATAAGCTGATATTGGATCAGCTCAAACTGGATGACAACGAGAAGGAAATGCTTGAGCATATTATCAGTCAGATGGAAAAGGAACGTGGTCTCGATAGGAGTGCCGCCATTGCAGATATGCG
>JAFZYX010000175.1 GCA_017616055.1 Ruminococcus sp. | reverse complement strand
TGAGGACTTCCTAATTTCTGAAGGCTGTGAACCAGTTGTACCATCGCTTCTTGAGTTCGTAATGTATTGTGCTGCAGGCACTTTTAACGACGCCAAGATATATGATCACGTCACAAAACAGTCAATTTTCAATAAGATAGGTTATGAGCTTATATATTCAAAGCAGAAAGAACTTATAAAAGTAATGAAGGAACAGGGCAGTTTTGAGCCACTTCATGATTTTGAACATCTGAGAAAGCTTGCTGATAAGTACATAAATCAGGGTGTAGTAATGGGTGAAGGTTGGCTTATTCCTGCAGAAATGGCGGCTCTTGCAAAGTCAGGGGTTGAGAACATCATATGTACTCAGCCTTTTGGATGTCTGCCAAATCATATCGTGGCAAAGGGAATGTCGAGAGCTATCAAGCAGGATAATCCTAATGCTAATATAGTCGCTATAGATTATGATCCAGGCGCAACAAGAGTCAATCAGGAAAACCGCATAAAGCTTATGCTCGCAAACGCACGTCTTTGATAGCAGTAATTTGTCTACAAGGAGCTTTATATGATAAAAACGAGAACAGGACAGGTCGTAGTATCAAACGAAAAACAGAATAAGTTGCTAAAAAAGTTATATGGCAGCGTTCTCGGAAGAGTTCTTCTGAAAACACTGACAGCTCCCGTGATATCACGTGTTGCAGGTTGCTTTATGGATTCTCCTGCGTCAAAGGTACTTATAAACCCCTTTATCAGAAAGAGCGGTATTGACACTTCACAGTATGTTATGTGTGGATTCCGCTCGTATAATGATTTCTTTACTCGCAGGATTAAGCCCGGGAAACGCTCTGTGGACTACACTCCAGAGCACCTTATCAGTCCTTGTGATTCAAAGCTCACCGTACATAAGATTAACCGAAGGAGTTTTTTCTGTATAAAAGGTTCGAGATACCGTATTTCTGACCTTTTGGACAACGAATTCCTCTCAAAGCGTTACAGTGGCGGATACTGCTGTATATTCCGACTCGAGGTGGACGATTATCATCGTTATTGCTACATTGACAGTGGTGTGAAGAGCGGGAATACTTTTATACGAGGAGAGTTGCATACAGTAAACCCTATTGCTCTTGAAAGATATAATATATATAAGCGGAACAGCCGCGAATATACCGTGCTCCACACCGAAAACTTTGGCGATGTAGTTCAGATAGAGGTGGGAGCTATGCTTGTGGGCAGAATACTTAACCTTCATGGTGAGGGAGCTTTCCGCAGAGGAGAGGAAAAGGGACGGTTTGAGTTTGGTGGTTCAACTATAGTTCTGCTATTTGAAAAGGACAGTATCATTCCCGATGAGGATATTTTGAAGAACTCTGCTGAGGGTATAGAAACAGTGGTGAAATACGGCGAAAAAATAGGTAAAAAAGCGTAATATCAGGAGAGAGAAAATGAAAAGAATATATTTGTTTCTTCTTTGTTGTGTGGTAATGGGGGCTTTTGTAAGCTGCCTTGGCGAAAGTAATTCTAAAAATAAAACACCTGTTGAGCTTCCTCCGAAAGTAGAGCCGTATACTGTTGAGAATGGAGCTTTTGACGTTGATGCGGTTCGTAGCAATATCAACATAAATAATATGCATTTTGACTTCCCTTTGCTTCTTTCCGATCTGGAAAAAGGTTGGAAATACGAGCTTTATGATAGAAGCGACTATGGCCTCAAGGAGGGCAGCGGTTATGCAAATCTTATCTATAATGGTACGGAAGTGGCAGCGGTTTCCCTTGAGAACTGCTATACAGGTAAGGAAAAGGAAAGCGTGATATATAGTATTTCCATAAGCAGTTCTGACTGTGATATTTATGGGATAGTTCCTTTTAATTCTACTATTGCAGACGTGGAAAAGTTGCTTGGAATGCCTGATGAAATGCAGACAATGGATACTCCTTACAAGCATACTTATATCTATGGAGACTTAAAAGGTGTGGATCAGAATAAAGTAATCAGGGGACAATATTTGGTAGTTGACTTTGATGAGAACGGCGTTGTGGATTTTTTGAAGCTTACTTATTCTGTCATATCCTAGTCCGAACAGAAATAACTTGCTTATCAAAACGATGAATAATTGATTTTGGGCGGATACTATCCGCCCATATTAATATCTGTCCATAACTGCTTAATTCAAAATGAATATAAAGATAAAGGTTAATTTTCAGACTAAATGCAACCCATCACTTTTCATACTAAACACAATGAAAAAACAAACATTCCTGTTGCATTTACTTTGAAAAGTGGCGCCATAAAGATAAATATGAAAAAATTCAGATTCCCTATTGACAAAACGTCTGAAGTGTAGTATAATGTGTAAAGTGATTTTGCATTACACTTATGCGAGGTACGCGAAAAATGGCTAAAGAACTTAAATTTGTAATGCTCCTTGACTGTTATGGGGACCTTCTTACAGACCACCAGCGCAGTATCATGGAGATGTATTACTGCGAGGATCTCTCTCTTGCGGAAATAGGTCAGCCCCTTGAGATAACAAGGCAGGCGGTTCGTAGTATTATAAAGCGTACAGAGGAGATACTCCTTAATTATGAGGAGAAACTTGGCTTCGCATTAAGGCTCGGGAAAATGCGTGAATGCTTCGGACGTATCGAATCCGCCGCGGAGCGAATAACCGACGAAGATATTAAAAACGAAATAACAAATGATATCAAAAAGGTGAGGGAGCTGCTCTGAGCACCTTTCCTATTACATAAACAGGAGGCTTGACAATGGCATTCGAGGGACTTTCCGAAAAACTTAACAACGTCTTTAAAAAGCTTAAATCAAGAGGAAAGCTCACAGAGTCAGATGTTAAAGAGGCTATGCGTGAGGTGCGCCTTGCACTTCTCGAGGCTGACGTAAGCTATAAGGTCGTAAAGGACTTCGTAAAGAACGTTACTGAGCGCGCAGTCGGTGAAGAGGTTCTTGCAAGCCTTACCCCTGCACAGCAGGTTATCAAGATAGTAAATGACGAGCTTGTTTCCCTTATGGGAGACAGCAACGCTCGCATTAATATGGCTTCAAAGCCCCCTACGGTTATCATGATGTGCGGACTTCAGGGTTCAGGTAAGACTACTCATGCTGCAAAGCTTGCAAAACTTCTTAAGAAAGAGGGCCACCGTCCTCTGCTGGCAGCCTGTGATATTTATCGTCCTGCCGCTATCAATCAGCTGCAGGTAGTTGGAGCAAAGGCTGATGTAAAGGTGTTCGAAATGGGCCAGACTGACCCTGTTGTGATTGCAAAGAAAGCTCTTTCTTATGCAAAGGACTACGGTCATGACATACTTATTATAGATACAGCTGGTCGTCTTCATATAGACGAAGCGCTCATGGACGAACTAGTAAACATCAAGAAGGAAACTGAACCTGACGAAATAATGCTCGTAGTTGACGCGATGACAGGTCAGGATGCGGTAAATGTTGCCAAAGCTTTTGACGATGCCGTGGGTATTACTGGTGTGCTTATGTCAAAGCTTGATTCAGATACAAGAGGTGGTGCGGCTCTGTCCGTACTCTCTGTAACCGGTAAACCGATTAAATTCGTTGGTATGGGTGAAAAACTTGACGATTTTGAACAGTTCCACCCTGAGAGAATGGCTTCGAGAATACTCGGCATGGGTGATGTGCTTACTCTTATTGAAAAAGCCGAGAATGTTATGAGCCAGAAGGATGCTGAGAAGCTCACAAAGAAATTTAAAGAGAACAAGTTCGATATGGACGATCTCCTTGACCAGATGAAGCAAATTAAGCGTATGGGTTCAATGAAATCTATACTTGGAATGCTTCCTGGTGTTGGTGACAAGATCAAGGATGCAGATATCGATGAGAGCCAGCTAGGCAGGATAGAAGCTATGATAACGTCCATGACCAAGGCTGAGCGTGCAAAACCATCAATCATAAATCCATCACGCAAAAAACGTATTGCTAAAGGTTCTGGAACCAAGGTGGAAGACGTTAACCGTCTGCTCAAGCAGTTTGAGCAGATGCAGTCAATGATGAAGAAGTTCACAGGAAAAGGTGGTAAAATGTCGCTTCGCAAGGCAAGAAAAAATCTAGCAGGAATGAACTTCGACAAATACACTGGTAAGGGCGGCGGCAATCTGCCGTTCTGAAACTAAAAGCTTTCAATGCGGTCTCCCGCCGCTTGAATAAATCAATTATTATTTCGGAGGTGAATAAAATGGCAGTAAAGATCAGACTCAGAAGAATGGGCGCTAAGAAGGCACCTTTCTATCGTGTAGTAGTTGCTGATTCAAGATACCCAAGAGACGGTCGTTTCGTTGAAGAGATAGGTTACTATGATCCTACTAAGGAGCCTTCTGTTGTTAAGATAGACGCAGATAAGGCTAAGGACTGGATTGCAAAGGGTGCTCAGCCTACAGACACAGTAAAGGCTATCCTCAAGAAAGAGGGAGTTCTTTGATCATAAGCTCAATGGAAGAGGAGAGGCTTAAGTCTCTGCCTCTGTCCGCAGCTTAACGGAGGTTTTTACAATGAAAGATTTACTTTATGCCATCGCAGCAGGTCTCGTAGAAGATAAAACTGCCATCAATATCACTGAGGACGCACCCGATGAAGAGGGCGTTATCGTTTTTCACCTTAACGTTGCTCCCGACGATATGGGAAGAGTTATCGGCAAGCAGGGCAGGATAGCAAAGGCTCTCCGTACGATCATGCGTGCAGGTGCAGCTAAGAAGGACCTTAAGGTCTCTGTTACGATCGAATAAAAGCAAGCTCCCTAAAAAGGGAGCTTTTTTTACATATATAATCCTATTCCGACAAAATATATTGACAAAATGACAACATTCTGATAAAATATAATTATCATGATAAAGGGAGGAATTAACATGAAATGTAAATACTGCAACTATGAAAACAAAGACGGAGACAGATACTGTGAGAACTGCGGAGCTTCTCTTGAAGAGTCGTCGGGGGCAATGGACGATATTTCCGCAATACCGACAGTAGCATCTGGCACTTCGACAGAAAGCACATCATCTGTAGATAATGGTCAGGCTGTTAATTACGGACAGTCCAATAATTACGGACAGCCTACTGGATACGGACAGCAGGGTAGCAATTATGGTCAGTCCAATAACTACGGTCAGTCAAACAATTATGGACAACCAACGGGATACGGACAGCAGGGTAGCAATTATGGTCAGTCCAATAACTATGGTCAGTCTAACAATTACGGACAACCTACGGGGTATGGACAGCAGGGCGGCGGTTATGGTCAGCCTAATAATTATGGACAGCAGCAGTATGGCTATGGACAGCAGAATATGTATAACGGACCGATTTATGGATTCCAGGGACCATTCAATGAGAGTGACGAAAGTCCTAAATATGTTGGATTCGGTGAGGCTATCAAGCTTTATTTCAAGAACTATTTTAATTTCAAGGGTCGTTCTACACGAAGCGAGTTCTGGTTTGGATATCTGTTCAATTTTATAGTAAGTGTAGTTGTGGGCTGTATAACGGGTTCAATTGTATATTCATCTATGATGTCAAATATTACAAAACATCCGGCATCATATTATTCAACATATTCGGCAATAGAAGATATTACTAAGGGTACATTAGGAATTACTATAGTTTCCTTAATAATAGGTCTAGTACTTGGGATACCTTTATGGTCAAGTGCAGTAAGAAGGCTTCATGACGCAGGAAAGTCTGGATTATGGGTGTTATTACTTTTTGTTTGTTATATTCCGACAATATTCAACTTTTTACCGGGCGTTCCCGCAGAGATTATGGGCGGACTTTCATGTCTGTTTTTGCCTATAGCTCTTGTTGGACTTATACTGAACATAATATTCTGGTGCAGACCGAGTGTTGGCGAAAACCAGTGGGGCTTGCCAGCTAAACCTAAATATTAAAAAATAAAAGGCTTACGTTTGTAAGCCTTTTAATTTTTTCCTACTTATTAAGAATCAATAGCTCAAATCTTATATCTGTTTTTGTAAGCTAATTTTGCCTTATGCGAAATATCGTCAACAAATGCATATTTAGCAGCAGAATAACCATTTGGTTGCCCGTTTGGCATACGTTCAATTCTGCCGTCATTGATATCTTTTAGTATCTGAATTTTCAAATTGCTGTATTCTTCAGCAATATCAGGATTATCCAGTAAGTAATCTCTGAAATACAGTTCGTTCCAGTCACCTAAGTAACGAATGTGCAATAAAAATACTCTTTGTCCGAAGCCGTTTACGGTCATGCCCTTTGACATTAATAGCTCAAATGGCTCTTCTTTACGATATAACATCTCGGTGCCGAAATCTATCTCTTTCAACGCTTCTACCAATTTCTTGATATGGCAAGTATCATCGATCTCAAGAAGTATGTCAACAATAGGCTTGGCCTTTATATTCGGAATAGCAGTGCTACCTATATGATTTATCCTTGCAATGCCATTTTCGCTTAGAACGCTGAGTATCTTGTCTTTTTCTTCTTCATACCATTCTGAATAATCTGATATTACATCCTTCAATTCGATGGGAAATGTTTTTTGAAACTCATCAGGTGATAATTCTGATATATGTTCTTTCATAGATAATAATTCCTATATTATAATATATATTATACCATTAATTATTTGTCATCATCTGCGCCAAAATACAAATCTGTCATTTGCTGCAAGCCAAACTTTTCTACGAACTTTTCAAAGGATTCCCTTGCCTTTGCCAAATTATATCCCTTTTCAGCAAAGAAATCGTC
>JAFZYX010000174.1 GCA_017616055.1 Ruminococcus sp. | reverse complement strand
CTTATCTTGCTGTATGCATTTACATCGAAGGAGGCAGGAAATTGTTCTACTCTATCCAGTGCGCCAACTCTTTGTAAACAACAACTTTTTTTTACCTCTTCGTCTGCAAATTCCATTGCGTACTCCGCTCCTATGGAGTATCTGCTTGCGTAAAAGCCAGTAAGGCAGGATTCGGTAAATTTTACTGAATGATTGAACCAAAAGGGCGCAACAGAATAGAAAACATCCTTTTTTATATCTGTTCCGGGAACAGGGAAATCCGTTACTTTAAAGGAGCGTTTGTTAGAAAGATCTACATATGTGTCACAGACACAGCTGTAAAGCCATACTGGTATATAACATCCGACAATATTATCCGTTATCGAAGGATCTCTAAAAGCCTTTGGGGCGTATCTTGCGATGTTTTGTATGTACTTTTCTGCAAATTCTTCAGCTCCGACTCTGAAAGGTATGACCCTGTCGGGACGCAGATCACCGGAAAAATTAGAAGAAATGATCAATTCATGATTGCAGAAAGGACATCTGGCAGAAGCTGAGGTATTCTTGGTTATGATGTTTCCGCCGCATGAGGAACATGTATACTCCACAAGTTCCTCGAGCATATCGGGTTCCCATACATATTTTGTCCTGTCAACCCAGTCAAAGTCGGATTGCTTTTCATCTGTCACTTCATCGAAATGCGAACGTATATATTCAAGGCTTAAACCTTTTGAGCAAAAGTTACAGACCATGCGTTGCCTATTGATATCAAAACGCATCGGAGCTCCACAGGATGGGCATTTGTATTCCTTTACATCTGCCATAGAAATCACCGCCTATTTGTAATTATTCCTTTCAAATTATGTATATTAGTGTGATACGCAGAATTGCCTTTAAATAAAGTATATGCGAGGCAACTGCTTCAAAGCTGTTGCTTAATACACACGAATTATAACATATGAACACTTCTAAGTCAAGTATATTTGAAACGAGGCAAATCCAAAACGTGAGGCAGTGTAACATGATGCAAAAAGCTGCAATAATCCTATGTTATTGCAGCTTCCAATACCATTAAAGTTGACCGTGAATTGACCATTTTATTTTATTGCAAGCTCAAATTGCTCTTAAACGACGTATTTTCACTACAAGGGTTGATATTTGTATTTTAATATGTTATACTTATAAATAGATATTTCGAGCATATTTAATATAATGTGTGTAAAAATAAACTATATCGGCTTGTTTCGGTATTGGTCAACCAATTTTAAAAAACGAAAGGTATAAAAATGAAGTTAAAATGCATTTTCACTTTATTAGCGTCAATATGTGTGCTAACAGCCTGCGGAAGCAAAAAAGAAGCTGACAATAGTATTAAGACATATGAATCAATTGCAAATACATCTATTCCCAAGACCTCGGTTACAACTACCAAACTTACTACAACTTCCACAACTACTACAACAAAAAAAGTCGATCCTCCTACTAATCTTGTACTTAAAGGGCTAGATTCAGTGGAAGTCTATTCTGAGATAAACTTTGATACATTTATTACCGAGAAAAATGTTGAGCTCAAAGATGGAAACATAATGCTCAACACATCTGAAACAGGTGTTTATGAGGTAGATATCCCCTACACTTACAACGGTGGAGAGTTTACAAAAAGTCTGACTTACGCGGTAGTTGATACCACAGTGCCAACTATTATTAATTCAGGCTGGGAGCCAAATCATAAGGTTGGAACTGACTTCAACCTCAACAATTACGTTGGCTTTGCTGATAATTATGACAAATATCCAGACCTCACCTACACCGGAACAGTCGATCCCGATACCGTGGGAGCTTATCCCATTACTGCCACAGTTACAGACAGTTCAGGAAATACCACATCATGGGATCTCACTATAAACGTAGTTGAGGAAGTTCCTAAGGCTGTAGACAACAATCCACGTTTAAACTTCAGTGACTTTATACAGTATAATCAGGGTGAAAACAGGCGTTTTGGAATTGATGTTTCCGTATGGCAGTCTGATATTGACTATAACGCAGTTCGTGACGCTGGCTGCAGCTTTGTAATGATACGTGTCGGATATTACTATAGTGAAATAACTCTTGACGATTATTTCAAGCAAAACCTTGAAAACGCCACAGCCGCAGGGCTTGATGTGGGAGTTTATTTCTACACCACAGACAATACCATTGATGGAGTCCGTGAACATGCACGTTGGATCGTTGAACAGCTAAACGGATACAAGTTGCAGATGCCAGTTGCTTTTGACTGGGAAGAGTTTGCCAACTTCCAGAAGTACGGAATGAGCATAAAAGACATCAACGATATATATGAAGCCTTTGCCGATGAAGTAAGAAAATGCGGTTACACACCGATACTTTACAGCAGCAAGAACTTTCTCAACAACATATGGAGTGAGCATTCAAAGTCAATAGCTCCCGTATGGCTGGCACACTTTGTTGATTCCACTGATTATACAGGTGAGTATGCAATATGGCAGGCAAGCTCCACCGGAAATATCCCCGGTATAAACGGCAATGTCGATATGGACATACAGTATATGGACAAGTCTATTTCATAATTATCGTAAATCACAACATGACTTATTTAAATAGCCGCAGTATTTCCAATTGAAATATTGCGGCTTAATATTATCTGTATGTTTCAATGATATCCATTATACTTTGATTATAAATATTACCTCCAAGGACGTTTCCGTCGGGTTCAAAGCATAGTGCTCGTATATCATGCGGATCATCCTCATATGGGTTTTTCAACTCAGCTGAACCATCAAAGTACTCACCAAGGAATTTTATAGCATTGCCCTGTGGAAAAATGACATTTCCGCTGCCAATAACAAAACCTTTGCGTTCAAAGCTATCAAGAAGTTTCCGCGTTTTTTTGTTATAAGGATTGTCGCTTTCCGCGCTAACGAGCCAGGCAGGACTTAGCTCCATATGTAACCCCGTCGCCCTTATACAATCCGCAAAGAACTCCACAGGCTCAATGGGGATAGTTTCCTGATGGAATGTGTCAACGGACAACAGTAAACGGTTCACGCCACTTTCTGCTATCTTGATAGCTACTTCTTTTATCCTATCACTGTCGCGGCTGAAAAAGCCATTCGTAATGAGTTCACGCTCTGGAATTCCAGCATATACAGCCGCCCTGTGTATACAGCAAACAGTGTCTGGATATAGAAGAGGCTCACCACCGAAGGTCATTAGAGACTTTATATCATAGCACATGCAAACCTCGGCAACAGATTTTGCAGCAATATCTCCGTCAATATGTTCGCCACCGAATTCGTGGCTTCCCTCGCTGCAATGTCTGCAACGTCCCGTGCATCCCATTGTAACAACAAATTCAATTCTTTCAAGATTTTTCAGATAATCATTCATTATAACTGCTCCTTTGATATATTTAGATAATACAATATAAATATCGGTGCAGCTCGGGAACAATTCTTACTCGGTGTGCCGTTCCCTTTTCTGCACCGAGCAGTTAATTCGTTTTATCATCATTTTTCGTACTTCCTTTATACTGAAAGAATAATATCCTTACCGCTGGAACTGTACTCAATAGTCTCTATTCCACATTTATCGAACAGTATGCACGAAGCCTTCACAGCATCGGTTCCTGCATACTTATTATTGTAGTATACAACGCGTTTTATACCGGATTGTATAATAGCTTTAACACACTCATTACATGGAAAAAGCGTAACATAAAGAGTACAACCACTGAGACTTCCAAAGCTACTGTTGAGTATGGCATTGAGCTCAGCGTGACAAACGAATGGATATTTTGTATCGAGGCTTGTGTTTCCATCACGCTCCCATGGCATATCATCGTCGTTACAGCCTGTTGGCATACCGTTGTAGCCCACGGATACTATCTTATGTTGGTCGTTTACTATACAGGCTCCCACCTGTGTAGAATTATCCTTACTTCTCTGTGCAGAGAGCATAGCAATACCCATGAAATACTCATCCCAGCTTATGTAATCATTTCTCTTCATTGTCTTCACCTCTGAAAATCATAATCTTACGTTAATTGATAATATATAATACCATATTCAACGTAAAATGTCAATCACAGGACATATTTAGATAAAAGTGATGTAAATAAGATAATAAAATGAGCAAGCTTAAAGACAACAACGTGGTTGCATTCAAGCTTGCTCTATTTGGTTGGGGCAGCGGGATTTGAACCCACGAATGCAGGAGTCAAAGTCCTGTGCCTTACCGCTTGGCTATACCCCAACACTCACCTAAATATTATAACAAAAATCCAGTAATAAATCAATACCATAAGATTTTTATTTTTATTTTAACTTATATTTTCTATTTTTCGTTCTACTTTAATGGCTATATACCGTATTTTTCTACTATTTGACATGAAATAAATTTATTGTATGCAGGTAGTTTAGGCATATTTGTCTATTAATTCGAGTTCTTTCATGTTTCTGAACTCTAATATTGCCATAACTATCGCAACTATCGCTGCAAGTCCGTCCGCAACAGGTCCCGTATAAGTAACACCGTAAATACCAAACACCCTAGGTAATACGATAAGCAATGGCAGGAAAAACAGTATTTGCCTTGTTAATGAAAGGAAAACTCCCTTTAACGGCTTACCTATCGAAGTGAAGAAAGTCGAAGTTATGGGCTGCATACAGTTTAGCCAAGTAAAGAATAATGATATACGAAAGAACATTGCACCAAAATCGTAATATCCTTCACTCGCCTGATCATTAGCAAATAATCCTAGTATTTGACGAGGAAATACCTGGAAACATACAAAAGCAACCAATGAAATTACAAGTCCTGTTCTAAGAGCAATCCAGTAAGCATTCCTTACTCTGCCATAATTCTTTGCACCATAATTGAAACTCTCGATAGGTTGCGTACCTTGCGCAAGTCCGATTACTATAGAGAATACTATCATATTAACCTTCATAACGATACCTGCAACTGCTATAGGATCGTCTGCCCCATACTTAGAAATGGCACCATAGTGCTTAAGAGAGTTATTGAGAACTATTTGAACAATAGCGATAGCAAGCTGATTGAAGCATGAAGCCATACCTATGGAGCTTATTCTTTTCACTATCCTTAACGATGGGATAAAATGATTTCCCCAAAGCGGCACCGTCTTGAAGTTAAAGCAGTAAACTACTACGATCAGAGCGGAAACAAACTGTCCGATAACTGTTGCGATAGCTGCTCCCTTCATTCCCCATTCAAGACCAAGAACGAAAACAGCATCCAGTATTGTATTTATAACCGCACCGGTGACGCTGCATATCATGACCATTTTCGGACTTCCATCCGCTCTGACAAGGTGTCCTCCACCAGTTGTAAGTATCAAGAATGGGAAACCCAGAGCCGTAATTTTTACATATTCCTCAGCATAAGGAAGTACCGCATCTGTTGCCCCGAAACGCTTTAAAAGCGGAGTAAGAAAAATGAGAGTTATAACAGAGATAACAACTCCACCTGTCACCAACAGTGAAAGAGAATTTCCTACGAAATACGGAGCTTTTTTATTGTCACCCATACCAAGTGTAAGATTAAAGCAAGATGCTCCTCCTATTCCCAGAAGAAGGGCCAAAGCCATACACGCAGTTGTAAACGGAAAAGCTATTGAAGTTGCTGTATTTCCGAGAGTTCCAACAGCTTTTCCTATAAAAAGCTGATCTACCATATTATATAGCGCACCTACGAGCATACCAACGATACTTGGTATGGCAAACTTAAGCATAAGAGATCTTACAGGCGCATTACCGAGTGGATTCCCCCCTTCAGCCGGATATCTACCTGCACCAGGCGCATTACTGAACGGATTTCCCCGTTCAGCCGGATATCTGCCTGCACCAGGCGCGTTACCAAACGGATTACCTCCTTCAGCCGGATATCTGCCTGCACTAGGCGCGTTACCGAACGGATTACCTCCTTCAGCCGGATATCTGCCTGCACCAGGCGCGTTACCGAACGAATTATCTCCTTCAGCCGGATATCTGCCTGCACCAGGCGCGTTACCGAACGGATTACCTCTTTCAGCTTGATATCTGCCTGCACCAGGTGCGTTACCAAACGGATTACCTCCTTCAGCTTGATATCTACCTGCACCAGGTGCGTTACCAAACGGATTACCACGTTCAGCCTGAAATCTACCTGCACCATACGATGCTATTTCATAAGTTTTTTCATCCATAATACTATCCTTCTTTTATCTTTTTACATAAGACACTTAATCATTATACATCATTCACGGAGAAAAAACAATAGCGGTATTAAAAAATAATATGCCAATTTTATTTGATACCTTCTGTTAAATATGATGCATTTTCAACAAATAGGATAAGATTAGTTCTTGACAGTATGCCATGTGTGTGATAAAATAAATCTTGTATATACTTTAAATCGTATGGAGTAACAATATGAAAATAATACTTGCTTCCGCTTCCCCAAGACGTCGGGAACTGATGAGATACATAACAGATGATTTCGAGGCAGTTTCCACTGACTGCGACGAGACTCTTCCTAATAATATAGATCCAGTTAAGGCTTCTGAGTACCTTGCCGTGCTCAAAGCAAAGGCAGCTGCTGAAAATTATCCTGACTGTACAGTCATTGGCTGTGATACTACAGTGATCTGTGACGGTGAGATACTTGGCAAACCTCTTGACAGATTGCAGTGTATAAACGATATATCCAAGCTTTCAGGAAAAACTCATCAAGTAATCACAGGATGCTGCATCATAACCGGTGGCAAGGTCAGCTCATTTTCAGATGTAACTGATGTGACATTCAGAAAGCTGACAACTGCCGAAATAGAGGCATACGCAAACACCGATGAGCCATATGACAAAGCCGGAGGCTACGGTATACAAGGACTTGGCTCCAAGCTGATATCTCATATTGACGGAGATTTTTTCAATGTAGTCGGGCTTCCTGTAGGACATCTCTTCAATGAACTGAAAAAGGCTTGTAACTAAAACATTCATATAAACTAATAATAAGTCAATAAAATCAATAACTATAAAGGAGTATTTATCATGAACTCAACTGCATTTCATTCTGCTGACATTCTTTTACCCAAAGACTGCGACATGCACAAGTGGTCCGTTATTGCATGTGACCAGTACACCAGCGAACCAGAATACTGGGACGAGGTAAGCACAACTGTCGGCAGCTCTCCATCAACGCTTAATCTTATCCTTCCGGAACTATATCTTGAGCAGGACGGCGTTGAACAGCGTATAGATAATATACACAAGTCTATGGACAAGTATGTTTCTGACGGTATTTTCAAAGAATACAAGGATGCTATGGTATATGTTGAGCGTACTCAAAGCAATGGAATCCTACGTCAGGGCATAGTCGGCGCCATCGACCTTGAAAAATATGATTTCTCAAAAGGCAGCAGTTCAGAAGTAAGAGCTACCGAAGCTACTGTTATTGAGCGTATACCTCCCCGTATCAAGGTTAGACAGGGTGCTCCTCTTGAGCTTCCACATATCATGATACTCATTGATGACCCCGACTGTACGGTTATTGAGCCTCTTGCAAAGAAAACATCGGACGCTAGCAAGCTCTATGATTTTGAACTCATGCAGAACGGTGGCAGCATAAAAGGCTGGCTGATTGACAAATCCGCACAGGAAACTGTTGACAAGGCTCTCTGTGCTCTTGCAGATCCCGACACATTCTGCAAGAAATACGGACTTTCTGATACACCTGTTCTCCTCTATGCTATGGGCGACGGAAATCACTCTCTTGCTACAGCCAAAGAGTTCTATGAACAGCTCAAAAAAGCCAATCCTGGCAAAGATCTATCAAATCATCCTGCACGCTATGCTCTTGCAGAAATTGTTAATCTCCACAGTGAAGCCCTCAAATTCGAGGCAATTCACCGTCTTGTGTATGATATTGACTGTAACAAGCTCATAAACGAGCTCACAGCTGCACTGGAGCTCTCTGAAACAAGAATTTCAGACCAGTACATTATCTGCTCATGCAATGGCACGGAGAAAAAGCTCTACATTAACAAAAAGTCGTCTAATCTTTCTGTAGGTTCTCTCCAGAATTTCCTCGATAGTTACATAAAGGCAAACGGCGGAAAGATTGACTATATTCACGGTGCTGATACTGTTAAAACTCTAGCTGAGAAACACAGCGGAATCGCTTTCATTCTTCCGGATATGGACAAAGCACAACTCTTCCCTACCGTTATCAAGGACGGAGCTCTCCCAAGAAAGACATTCTCAATGGGACACGCTGAGGACAAGAGATTTTATATAGAAGCACGAAGAATTGTTGAATAATGGAATTGTTAAGTAGAATCGCCGAGCTCCACACCACGGAGCTTGGCGCAATTCGTATAAAGAGGAATTTATCACTTGACTGTGATGACGTTGTTGCATGGTGTAAAGAACAGCTATGCTCTCCCGAAGCCCTTATCGAACGCAAAGGAAAAAACTGGTACGCAACCGTAAATGGCTGCATCATCACTTTTAACGCCTACAGCTATACCATAATAACTGCCCACAAACTTAAAATTAAGGAGCATTGAAATGAATATAAGGAAATTTGAATTAGCAGACGCAGAAGCGGTCTCTTCAGTAATCATTAAAACTATCAGGATATCTAATGCTAAGGACTATCCTTCTGAACTCATGGAAGAACTGGTAAAGTCCCAGCAGCCACAAAACATTATCGAACGCGCAAGCTGGACTCATTTTTATGTAGTCGAAGACGATAATATAATAATCGGCTGCGGATCCATAGGTCCATTCTGGGGAAAAGAGGATGAAAGTGGTCTGTTCACTATATTTGTTCTTCCAGAGTATCAGGGCAAAGGAGTTGGCAGACTTATAATAGAAACTTTAGAAAAGGATGAATACTTTCTCAGAGCAAAGCGCATAGAGATTCCATCGTCCATTACCGCCTGTCAGTTCTACAGGAAATTCGGCTACGATTACAAGAACGGTGTTGCAGAGCTTGATGATGAGCACCTGTACCGTCTCGAAAAGTTTAGAGAGGTTTAAGGAATAATATGCCCGAACGTTTTTCAAGAACACAACTCCTTTTCGGTGAAGAAGCCATGAATATCCTTGCGCGCTCACATGTTGCAGTTTTCGGCATAGGCGGAGTAGGTGGATACACAGTTGAAGCCCTTGCACGTTCAGGAATAGGTGCTCTCGACCTCATCGACGATGATAAGGTTTGCATAACAAACATAAACCGTCAGATAATTGCCCTGAACAGCACTATCGGCATGTATAAGGTAGATGCTGCTGCGCATCGCATACACGAGATAAATCCAGATTGTAAGGTGAAATGTCACAGAATGTTCTATATGCCCGATACTGCGGATAAAATTGATTTTACGCAGTATGATTATGTTGTAGACGCAATTGACACCGTAACAGGGAAGATAGAGATAATAATGCAGGCGCAAAACAATGGAGTTCCGGTTATCAGTTCAATGGGAGCGGGAAACAAGCTTGATCCCACCGCATTTGAAGTCTCAGATATATACAAAACTTCCGTGTGTCCTCTTGCAAAGGTTATGCGCTATCACCTCAAACGCCGCAATGTAAAAAAGCTTAAAGTTGTCTACTCAAAGGAACAGCCTATACCACCAAAAGGACAGGCAGCTGCGGATGGCTCAGGGGAAACAGATATGCGTACAGGCTCGGCAAGGCGAGCAACTCCTGGTTCTACTGCATTTGTGCCATCTGTAGTTGGGCTTATAATTGCGGGAGAAGTTATAAAAGACCTTACTAGCATCAATAAAAGATAACATTATTAAATATAAAAAGGTGGCTTGAACAATTGATGAAAATGTAAAAACGAGGTTAAGCCCAATGAACAACTTAGAAAAAAGCATTGCTGCTTCAAAAGAAAACTTTGAAGCAGCATTTTCAGAAAAGAATTTCTACAACAAACAGACAAATGACAAATCTCATCTTGAGGCAATACTCGATATTCTTCCAATAAAAAGTGATATGAGGATACTCGACTTGGGAACAGGCAGCGGCTATCTTGCCTTTGCACTTGCGAATAAATATCCAAAGGCAACGATCATAGGACTTGATATCGTCGAAAAAGCACTTGATCAGAACAGACACTCTGCAAAACTAGACGGACTTAGTAATATCAGCTTCTTTACCTATAATGGTATAACATTTCCTTTTGAAAATAGAAGCTTTGATATGGTGGTCTCTCGATACGCTCTCCACCATTTTCCGGATATAAGCAAGAGCATTTCTGAAGTAAGCCGTGTTTTAACCGATAATGGCTATTTTTTCATTTCTGACCCTACACCCAATGAGGAAGATATCTATGGATTTGTCGACGAATACATGCAGGTAAAGACCGATGGGCACATCAGATTCCGCTCTTATTCCGAGTGGATTGCTATTTGTAAAAAATCCGGATTTAAGTTTACCGATTCCTTCAAAAGCATTATTCGTTTTCCCAGAAAATACGATAAAATATATGCAACAATAATGAACAGGTACCCGAAGGAAATTGTCAACGGATATGGAATCAAAACTACAAAGGATGAGATATTAATCACTGAACAGGTCAATAATATACTTTTTTGCAAGGGAATTTAGTATTTACCACTAAATTCCCTTGACCTTTTCTACTTTTTGTGCTATGATAATTGGTATTGGAATATTCAAGAAAGAAAGGTAACAAAATGCATTTTAACGAACTGAATTTGTCTGAGGAGCTTATCCGTGCTGTAGAAGAGCTTGGATATACTGAGATGACTGAGATACAGCAGCAGAGCATTCCTTTGTTGCTTGAGGGACGCGACGTAGTAGGACGCTCAAATACAGGTACAGGTAAGACCGCAGCTTTTGGCATACCTGCCGTAGAAAGCATAACTGAATCTGACAGGAAGTCTACAGCTATTCTTATTCTTTGCCCCACACGAGAGCTTGCAATGCAGGCAAACGAAGAGATACGAAAGTTTGCAAAATTCAAGGAGGGCGTGAAGTCCTCCGCAATATACGGCGGAGCTAGCATGGAAAAGCAGATACACGAGCTAAAGCGCGGTGCGAATATAGTAATCGGTACTCCCGGCCGTGTAATGGACCATATACGCAGAAGAACACTAAAACTCGATAATATCCGTACAGTTATACTGGACGAAGCAGACGAAATGTTAAATATGGGCTTCCGTGAAGATATCGAATCAATACTAGCAGATGTCCCAGAAAACAGGCAGACAGTGCTTTTTTCTGCAACAATGCCAAAAGAAATAATGGCAATAACAGAAAAATATCAGACTGATCCTATCCACATAAAAATAAAGACTGCACAGAAAACAGTTGAACTTATTGAGCAATTCTACTTTGAAGTAGCAATGGGACGCAAAACTGATGCATTAAAGCTTCTTCTCGCTGCATACAAACCTGCCTCAGCGATGGTTTTTTGTAACACCAAAGTCATGGTAGATCAGCTCACGGAAGAACTCGTTAAAAGCGGATTCCGCGCAGCTGGACTTCACGGTGATATGAAGCAGATACAACGCACGCAGGTAATGAACAGTTTCAAGAACAAAACTGCGGAAATACTCGTCGCAACTGACGTAGCCGCAAGAGGTATCGATGTTAGCGGAGTTGACGCGGTTTTCAACTATGATCTTCCGCAGGATAACGAATACTACATACACAGGATAGGAAGAACAGGACGTGCAGGCAGAACAGGAACAGCCTACACACTCATAAGCGGGAGAAAGCAACTCTTTGACCTTAGAGCCATTGAAAAATATACACATGCTGAAATACGCGAAATGCCCTTGCCTGAAAAATCGGACATCATAGCTATGAAAAAGGAATCCTTAGTCACTGATATCACCGAATCACAGGCTGGTCATAATGCATATGACATTCTTGACAGGCTCGCTTCGCAAGGTATAGATTACAGAGAAGCAGCCGCAAGAGTTATCGAGAAGATTCTGAAAGCCGAAACTGAAGCTCTCCCTGATCTTGAAAGCGCACGTCCTCTTAAAAAGGGCAGGAACAGTGGTGCAAAAACCGTCAAAATAGTGATTAATGTCGGAAGGAACCGCAGAATAGCCCCTAATTTTATACTAGGTGCTCTTGTTGATGCAACAGGCATGACAGGACGTGATTTCGGCAAAATTGACATTTTCGACGAACACACCACCGTAGAAGTTCCCGAAGCTGAATCTGAGTACATAATCGAGAGTACAGACTCCATCAAAATCAACGGAAATAAAGTGGAAGTAAAGCTTTACAAGGGCAGTGACAATGATAAATTCAGAAGTCGCCGCGCAAATGAGAAACCTCACTTTGACCGCAAAAAGAAAGCTTATGGGAACAAAAAAAGAGCGGAGATATTCTCCGATTACATACCTGACCGAAAAAAGCGCATGAAAAAAAGACATTAAGGAGTGATAAAAATGAACAGAAATATGAAACCGTGGATGAGAGTTATAATCCTTGTTCTTGCAGGAATAATGATAATCGGAGCCGTAGCACTGCCGTTTCTCAGATAAGAAGTGCTATTTTCTGCAAACAAAATTCAATACAATCTGTTTCAGGGAGTCCTTTTGGGGCTCTCTGTTTTTTTATCTCTGTTTAGCGTACAGATTATGACATATTCCGCGGACTTGTTGCATTATAATAATACTACAGACAGTAGCTCAGGAGGTGTACCGTGGAGACAATATATGTCGATGTACTCATAGTCCTGAATATTTATGTAAACTTCTTTCTGCTCCGAATAACCGCAGGGATAACGCATTCTCCCCTGCGGACGGGCAGATGTGCAGCTGCTTCGGTTTACGGTAGCCTTTTCTCGTTGACTATACTCCTGCCGGAACTAGGTACGCTTCTCTCTCTCATAATAAAGCTAGCAGCAGCAATCAGTATAATCGCACTTGCATTCGGTTATCACGGAAAGACACGACTGTTTCTTAATACAGCAGCATTCTTCACGGCGAATTTTGTACTTGCAGGGACCGTCTATGGCGTATACAATATGCTTAAACCTGAATTCATTCATTTTAATAACGCTTGCTTTTACATAGATTTTTCTCTTATTATACTCGTCGTATCTACTGCAGTTCTTTATTTCGCTGTTAGAATGATACAAATATTTGCTAACAAAGCTATTGACGGCGATTACATGGTAATTATCCGTAAAGGTGATAAAGTAATATCGCTTACCGGACTTGCAGATACAGGGAATGCTCTGGTAGATTATTTCACTGGATCTCCTGTGATAATCTGTTCCGAGGAAAGCTTTTCCAATCTTACTGGCACGGAGCTCAATATCTCACTTCTACCAAAAGGCTTCCGGTTGCTTCCATGTACTGCTGTCTCAGGTAATGGACTTATCCCAGTATTTCGCCCCGATGAGGTAGTAATAAGCAACTGCACAAACGGAGGAAGAAAGCCTGTGGACGCTGTCATAGGCTTCGGACAATGTGAAGGAAAAGCCATTTTTAACCCCAAACTGCTAAAAATATAGATGAAGGAGAAAAGACATGAACATTATCAGTATCATCAGTAAGTACCTTAAAAAAAGATTTACGGGCGAGATTTTCTACGTAAATGGATCGGATACGCTTCCTCCACCACTTACAAAAGAAGAAGAGACAGAGGTATTCTCTAGGCTTGCCACAAACGATACAGAAGCCCGGAACTGCCTTATTGAGCACAATCTTCGACTTGTGGTATATATTGCGAAAAAGTTTGAGACAACAGGCATAGGGATTGAGGATCTAGTTTCCATTGGCACAATAGGGCTCATCAAAGCTGTGAACACCTTCTGTCCCACGAAGAATATAAAACTTGCAACATATGCTTCGCGTTGTATTGAAAACGAAATACTTATGTTCCTGCGTAAATCCTCCCAATATCGCAACGACCTTTCCATAGACGAACCTCTGAATATAGACTACGACGGCAACGAACTGCTACTCTCAGATATCCTAGGTACTGACGATGATATCGTTAACAAGGGAATTGAGAACGAGGCTGAGCGAGACATACTCAGGAATGCTGTTTCTGAACTCTGTGACCGTGAAAGAGAGATAATGGAAATGCGATTCGGACTGATTGACGGAAAGGAAAAGACCCAGAAGGAAGTTGCTGACAGTATAGGTATTTCGCAATCATATATCTCAAGACTTGAAAAGAAGATAATCAAAAAACTAAGAATCAAGATAGAAAACGTATTTTGATCCCACTTTGCTATTTAACTTCTTAATTGTATATGTGTTTAAGGGAGCCCCATTGCTCGAAAAGGGGCTCCCTGAAGGAAATACTTATATTTCCTGATACTTAACCCAAAAAAGCCAAGTTCTTTTCAAATCACTTCAAATGACAAACGTTCAAATGACAAATTAGATTTTTTTGCGCTTCGGTGTTGTATAACGGGCAGATTTGTGATATAATAATTATATCTATATATTTCTCATCAGGAGTCATTGTATGAAAAAATGGAGCGTCGGAATACCCGACAGAAAAATCGTTTCCGCTCTTATACTTAACTGCGGTGTAAGTTCTCTTGCTGCAGCTGCCCTGGCGGCAAAGGGATACTCCACCGCAGAATCGGTAATGGAAAGCCTTAATGCTGATGAGCTTTCCGATCCGTTTCTCATAAAGGATATGCAAGGTGCTGCGGACACGATAAACAGCGCTATCGAAAATGGCGAACGCATATGCATTTACGGTGATTACGACTGCGACGGTATTATTGCCACAGTCATTTTATATTCTTATCTGCTCGAAACGGGCGCAAACGTTACATATTACATACCAGAACGAGCAGAAGGTTATGGACTTAATCAGAAAGCCATCGATAAAATAGCAACTGACGAAGTATCTCTCATTGTCACCGTAGATAACGGTATTTCCGCTATTTCCGAAGCCGAACACATATACTCTCTAGGCATGAGGCTTGTAGTAACCGACCACCACCGCCAGGGTGAACAGCTCCCACATGCAGAAGCTGTAGTCGATCCTCACAGGCAGGACTGCCCCTCCCCTTTCAAGGATATGTGCGGTGCAGGATTAGCTCTCAAACTGGTTGCAGCGCTTGATGGCGGTGATTGCACAATGGCCCTCGAACAGTTCGGTGATCTTGCTGCTATTGCAACAGTGGCTGATCTAGTCAGTCTTAAAGGTGAAAACCGCTTTCTTGTTTCATATGGTCTTGAACTTATAAACAATTCCGATCGCCCTGCAATAATGGCTCTTAAAGAAGTCTGCGGACTTAATAATCAGTCCGTAGATGCACGCTCCGTTGGATTCGGCTTAGCTCCGAGAATAAACGCTTCGGGACGTTTCGGCTCTCCTAAAACAGCAGCGGAACTTCTTCTCTGCGAGGATTACGATGAAGCCATCGGAATAGCCAATGAACTTGACAGGCTGAATAATAAGCGTAAAGATACGGAAAACACCATTATTTCCGAAATATACTCAATGATAGACCAATCACCAGAACTTATCAGAAGCAGAGTTATATTCCTCTGTGGAAAGGACTGGCATCACGGCGTTATCGGAATTGTTGCCACTCGTATTGTTGAACAGTTTGGGAAGCCATGCTTCATAGCCTCTGAAACTGAAGGTGAGATAAGAGGTTCAGCTCGTTCTCTCGGAGATTTTTCTGTTTTCGAGGCACTCAGTGCCGTTTCAGAAACCCTTGAAAAATTCGGTGGGCATCCAGGCGCAGGCGGCTTTACCATAAAAAGCGGAATGACTGGCAAGTTCCACGAACTTCTTGAAAAATATGCACTCGATAATCATTCCAAAATGCCTCTTGCTGAACTTCACGCTGACAGTCCAGTTTCTCCTCAAGAGCTTAACGTTGAAAACATAAAAGGGTTGAATGTTCTCGAACCTTTTGGTACCGACAACGAAAAACCTCTTTTCTATATTGAAAATGCTCAGATAATTGACATAATTCCTCTTTCCGAGGGAACTCATACGAAGCTCCGCATAAGAATGGGCTCCACACAGGCCGATGCCATCATATTCAGAAAGTCACCCTCGGAGCTTCCTATTTCAATCAACAACTTCTGCGATTTGATAGTTTCACTCGGAGTAAACGAATATCGCGGTAATGTTTCTCCCAGCATCTTTATTAGTGATATAAGGCCTCATATGTTCGAACAAAGCAAGTATTTCGCAGCGCTGAGCGCTTTTGAATCATTCCTTCGCAATGAAGAGCTGCCAAATAACTACTATCCAAGCATGAACCCATCGCGCGACGATGTTGTAAAGATATATAAGGCTATCCCAGATATCGGAATAAATACGGATTCCCTTTATGTAAAGCTCAATGACAGAAGCATAAACTATTGTAAATTCTGCGTTTCCATTGAAGCTCTGAAACAGCTGGGACTTGTTGCTGTTTCAAGCTCTGACTCTAAGATAAATAAGATCAGCGTCACAAAGAAAGCCGATCTAGACTCGGCTCCCGTTCTGGTTTCCCTCAGAAGCAAGCTCGGACAAGCCATAGATAAGGAGAATAGATATGACAGATGACATGAATGTATCAAATCTCATACATCAAGAGAGGGAAATACCTATACCAGAATCGGCACTTCCTAAAGACCCATCTGACTTCCTTAATGATATTCCAGATTTCAAGGACGATTACACTATTGAGAAGATAATACAGAAAATTCTTACAGACGATAAGCAATATGATGTCAGTAAAATTATTTCAGCCTATGAGTTTGCAGCCAAAGCACATGAAGGTCAGACACGCTCCTCTGGACAACCATATATAACTCATCCCCTAGCAGTTTCATATACGTTACTGGAACTTGGAATGGACACAGATACTATCTGTGCTGCTCTTCTTCATGACGTAGTAGAGGATACAAATGCAACCCTTGACGATATCAAGAAGCGCTTCGGCCAGGACGTTGCGCTCCTTGTGGACGGTGTTACGAAACTTAGCAAAATTCCTACATCAAGTAAGGAAGAACAGCAGGCTGAAAATATCCGTAAGATACTTCTTGCTATGTCACAGGATATCCGTGTAATGATAATCAAGCTCAGCGACCGTCTGCACAATATGCGTACACTTAAGTATCGTCCTCTTGAAAAACAGAGGAATACCGCTCTGGAAACAATGAATATATATGCTCCTATAGCCCACCGACTTGGTATCAGGGCAATGAAGGAAGAACTTCAGGACCTAGCATTCCATTACCTCGATCCTTACGCTTATTCCGAGATAGAGAATATCCTTGAAAACAAGAAGGAGGAACGTGAAGCCTTCATCGAGATAATTAAAAGTCGTATTGCTCAGCGCTTCAAGTCTGAGGAATTTGCACAGCCGCCTCAGATAGATGGCAGAGTAAAGAGTATATACAGCATATACCGAAAAATATTCATTAATCATAAGGATATTGACGAAATATACGATAAATATGCAGTCCGCATTATTGTTACAACTATCGCAGAATGCTATAATGTACTCGGACTTATCCACGATATGTTCAAGCCGTTGCCTAACCGCTTCAAGGACTATATTTCCACTCCAAAGAACAATATGTACCAATCTCTGCACACAACGGTTCTTGGAAAAGAAGGAATCCCCTTCGAGGTACAGATACGTACATGGGATATGCATGAAACCGCTGAATATGGTATCGCTGCCCATTGGAAATACAAAGAGGGCATACAAGGTAAGGACAAAATGGAGCACCGTCTTGCTTGGGTACGTCAGGTAATAGAAGCACAGCAGACCTCAGATGACGTCGAAGAAATAGTCCGCATTATCAAGACCGACCTTGATCCAGAAGACATCGTTGTTATGACACCAAAAGGAATGTCCGTAAGCCTTCCTATCAACTCTACAGTCATAGACTTTGCCTATCGAATACACACGCAGATAGGCCACAAAACTGTCGGAGCAAAGGTTGATGGAAGAATTGTCCCCCTTGATTACAAGCTTCAGACAGGTCAGATTTGCGAGATAATCACAAGTAAGGATCCAGAAAAAGGTCCGAACCGTGCATGGCTCAATATCGTTCAGACCAACGAAGCACGATCCAAAATTCGTTCATGGTTCAAAAAAGAACGTCGTGACGAGAATATCATTGAAGGCAAAACTCAGTTGGAGCGTGAGTTCAAGCGTCACAGGATAAATCTAAAGGAAGAACAGTATACCGAGTTCCTGCAAGATGACTTCAAACGTCATAACTGTGAAACTCTCGAAGATTTCTATGCTTCCATAGGCTACGGTGGTATTACTCTTTCAAAGATAATGCCGCGCCTTAAGGATAAATACGAGAAGCTCCATGAAAATGAAGAAGAGCCGTCAGTAGTTCCGCTTATAAAGCCAAAGCCAAACGGCAGGAGCAGTATCGTACTTGATCAGATTGACGATATGCTCATTAAGTTCGCACAATGCTGCAACCCTCTCCCAGGTGATGACATAATAGGTTTTATAACGCGAGGCTATGGTATTTCCGTACACACAACGAGCTGTACAAATTACAAAGCTGCACTTGCAAGGAATAATCCTGAGGAACTTGAACGCTGGGTTGAGATACAGTGGACTGACAGTAGCGATACTCAATTGCAGACAAGCTTTGAAGTAACAGCTATAGACCGTGTAGGCCTCGTTTATGATATTTCCGCAGTCCTTCTTGAAGCCCGTGTACCTATCGTTCATTCAGCTTCTAGAGTTCTTAAAAATGGAAATGCCCTTTTCGAGGGAACTATCGTTATTTCCAGTACAGAGCAACTTAAGAACCTTTTTGAGAAGCTCAGAAAAATAAAGGGCGTTATTTCTGTTGAAAGAGCAGCCATTTAAGGAGAATACACATGAAAATACATCATTTACAGCTTGGTCCGCTACGTTCCAACTGCTATATTGTCGAGACTGCCCCAGGACGATGCGTTGCAATAGATATCGGGGGTGACAGCAGACTCCTTCTTGAATTTCTGAAAATGAAGAAACTTCGTCTCGGAAAGATTCTTCTCACTCACGGTCATTTCGATCACATTGGAGGTGCAGAGGAAGTGCATCAGGCTACTGGTGCGGAAGTCTACATACATGAGCTTGACGCTCATATGCTCACAAGCGAATCTGCTTCACTTGCGACAAATATGTCATTTATCACCTTCACTCCACTTACCGACTGGACATGCGTTTTTGGTGACTGCTACATAAACGACGGTGATTGCTCTTTCAGAGTTCTTCACACTCCTGGCCATTCAAGGGGGAGCGTATGTTATGTTTGCGAGGATGTTATTTTCTCGGGAGATACACTGTTCTGCTGCTCAGTCGGAAGAACCGATTTTCCTGACAGCAGCACTGCAGCAATGGCTTATTCCCTTAATACACTTTATCATCTTGAGGGCGATTATAAAGTGCTCCCCGGACATAACGAGAGCACGACTCTCGACTATGAACGTGAAGCCAACCCATATATGAAACAGTTCAGAGGGAAAAATGACGACTGATAATACAAAAATGCCTATAATTCTTATCGGGAACTCCTTCAAATACGAAATAGAAGCAACAATGAAACTCTTTTTCAGTACGGCTCATTACTCATTTAGCAGTTCACGTGAGGACATAACAGGCGAAGAATATGTGATAGCTGAGGTCTCCGAGGATGGAAGTACCATTACTGCAGAGGTAAAGCTCAAAGGCTGTGAAGCCGTTTCAAGAAGTCTCTGCACTAACGAACCATCACTTAATGAACAAGAACTATGTAGGCTCATTTTCCATATTCTTTCCGAGAAGACGGGAATCAGACCACCCTGGGGTCTGATGACTGGCATACGCCCAGTAAAAAAGGTACTGGAACTCATGGACTTGGGACTTTCAAAAGAAGAGATATTCAAAAGGCTGTCAGACAAATATGAGGTCACAGAGAAAAAGTTCCAACTCGCCTATGATACAGCAATAAATCAACTTCCTATAGTCGAAAAGATTGACAGTTCAGCTGTAAGTCTGTATGTATCTATACCATTCTGCCCAACAAGGTGCAGCTACTGCTCGTTTGTTTCTCATTCCATGAACTCTGCTGTTAAACTTATGCCCGAGTACGTTTCCGCACTTTGCCGGGAACTTGAAATACTCGGTGATATCGTTAAAGAAACCGATACGAAAATAGATACTATATATTTTGGCGGCGGAACTCCAACTTCACTTTCAGCTGATGACCTGAAAAGTATCATGGAAGCCGTGGAGAAAAATTTCGACATTGACAAAGTTCGTGAATACAGCGTTGAGGCAGGCCGTCCCGATACCATTACCGAGGAAAAGCTTCATGTTATCAAGGAACTTGGTGCTGGACGCATATCTGTAAATCCACAGACTCTCAACGACGATGTTCTCAAAGTAATCGGCAGGAAGCATTCAGGTGCAGACGCTCTGAAAGCCTTTGAGCTTGCTAGAAAAGTTGGATTTACCAATATTAATACCGACCTTATCGCGGGTCTTCCCACAGAATCTGCAGAGAGTTTTCGCAATACTCTTGACAAGATGATAGAACTTTCACCTGAAAGTATAACTGTTCATACTCTGACTATTAAACGCTCGGCAACGCTCTTTGCTGACGGCAATACAAACTGCTCAAATCCTGCAGCTGAAATGGTGGATTACAGCATTCCAACGCTGATGACTCATGGATACCTGCCATACTATATGTACCGTCAGAAAAACACCGTTGATAACCTAGAAAATGTGGGTTACGCAAAAAAAGGCTTTGAAAGCTATTATAATATTTTTATTATGGACGAAACTCAAACTATCCTGGGCGCAGGCTGTGCTGCTTCTACAAAGCTTCTATATGAAAACAACAGGATAGAACGTATACATAACTACAAATTCCCTTATGAGTACATACGCAGCTTCGATAAGCTCATGGAAAAGAAACAGGAGGTCAGGGAATGCCTGAAAAAAATCAAATATTTAAAGCTGAGATAACAGACCTGACCGCCGAAGGAAATGGCGTCTGCCGTGCTGATGGTATGGCAGTTTTTGTACCTGGAACGGCTATAGGTGATATTGCAGAAATAAAGATAGTCAAAGTTCTTAAAAGCTATGCTTTCGGCATTGTTGAAAAAATAATCGAGTCTTCCCCAGATCGTACTGATAACTTCTGTGAAGTATTTAAAAAGTGCGGAGGCTGTCTTTTCAGACATATTTCCTACGAAGCAGAATGCCGAACCAAAAATAAGCTTGTCCGTGATGCTTTCGAGCGTATAGGTGGCCTTTCGCCCGAATTTGAAAACTTTCTTTCAGCAGAGTCTACTGAGCATTACCGCAATAAGGCTCAGTATCCCATAGCCAACATTGATGGAAAAGCTGTATGTGGATTTTTCGCCCCGAGGAGCCACAGACTCGTACCTGTAACGGATTGTGCTTTGCAACCTGAAATATTTAGTAAGATTCTCAAAGTTATTATCGATTATATAAACGAGAAAAAGCTCCCAGTATATGACGAAAGCAAAAATACTGGTATCATGCGACATATCTACATCCGGAGAGGAGCTCACTCTGGCGAAATAATGGTCTGTCTTGTTGTGCGTAAAGATGTTTCACGACAGCTCTCTGGACTATGCAGAATTCTTTCGGAAGTCTCTGGAGATATAAAAAGCATAGTCATGAACATCAATCCCCAGAAGACAAACGTTATTCTCGGTGACAAATGCGTTACACTTTTGGGGCGCGATACCATTTCTGATACAATGTGCGGAAACAAGATAAATATCTCTCCCCTTTCGTTTTATCAGGTCAACACATTACAAGCAGAAAGACTCTATTCAAAGGCATTAGAATATGCTGATCCTAAAGGAAGCGATACCATTGCCGACCTTTACTGCGGTGCTGGTACTATCGGACTTTCTATGGCACACAAAGCAGCTAAGATAATCGGCATTGAGATAGTACCACAGGCTGTTGAGAATGCTATGGGAAATTGTTTTTTGAACCATATTCAAAATGCAGAGTTTTACTGTGGTGATGCAGGCGAAGTTTTCAAGAAACTCCAACAGGATGGCTGTAGTCCCGATATCATTGTGATTGACCCTCCGAGGAAAGGATGCTCAATCGAGACGATCGATATCATTTCTGAGGCTACTCCACGAAAGATAATTATGATATCGTGCAATCCAGCTACTGCCGCCCGTGACGCAAAACTCCTTGCAGATAAAGGCTACTGTGTCAATAAGGTTTGTGGTGTTGATCTGTTTCCACGAACAGGACATGTGGAGTGCGTGGTTTTGATGTCAAAAAAAGACTTATAAAATCAAGAAAACTGCCGAATAATCGGCAGTTTTTGTTTTATGTTTATTTGCTGTTATCCAAAGCCATCAATCAAATATCTGTTTTCGGTAACAAGTCCAGTGTATCCATGAGATACACTCTTAGTAATTGAAGGGGTTAATATATTACTGCATATCACCTTATCAGTAAATATTTACACGTACGTTTGCTAGCTTAATAATATCATATATTTAGTGAAAAATCAATGCTTTAAAAAAATATTCAACATTTCTCGGTAAAGTCTCTCTTTTTAGGTAATGATTTAGGATCATTATTGTATTTGCCCATAAATTTAATCTTCATTGTATAACTCCGAAAATAATACTATTATGTATAATTTATTTTTTATATGAGAAGAGAGCTTCTCTCAAGGGTTCGAGCGCAGACACAGTAAATACTTTAAGACAAAAACCGCAGACGGAGCATTTTTCCGTCTGCAGTTATGTTTTTATATCAGTAAGTCTAATCGTACCTTGATACGCCTGTTTCGAGAGTCTTTATAGACCAGACGTCAGGACCTGCGGGAGTGTAGCTGGAAATCTTTAGGAATTCCTGTATCTCCTCGCAGTCTATCCAGCCCAGAACATCTCCTGATGTGAATATTTCGAGAAAAGCAGGCTTTCCGTCGCTGTCGCTGCCGATAAGGTACAGTGTGGACTGTCCCGCGTCAAACATCTGACCTATCATTTTACCAGGCTGATCATTAAGATGCTTGTCCAGCTCTCGGGAAAGCTTTCTTGCTCTGCCTACAAGCTGGTCGGGCAGATTCTTTCCGTCGGCATTTTCGCTCGTCATCATGGCTGTCAGTCTTTCGTACCAGTTCTCGTCGTAGCCTATCCTGAATAACTCGTCATATTTATTCTTATCCGTTCCGTTTTTGGAACTGCCATAGGACATACTGTATGCGACTCCGTTCTCATCATATAAAGTCATGTTTTGCTGCGTTCCCCAGGCAAAATTCTGATAAACAACAAGCAGCATGGGCTTGGGCTCCGCAACAAGTCCGTAGGAGCCCCCCTCACCCTTTACGACCTGCTTCTTCATGCTGAGCAGATCGAATATGTCAAGAACTCCGTCTCCGTTCATATCCGCATTCTCAGGCTTTCTGAGCTTGCCGCTGCCCAGGATCCATTTCTGAAGGACTACCACATCGGAAATTCCGAAGACGCCGTCATAATTGCAGTCTCCGAGGATAAGGGGATCGCACTCCTCCCTGCTGATGATGCTCGGGATAAGATCGTTATCGAACCTGACAGATACTTCTGAGTCCTTGGGCTCATACTCGCTCTTTCCGCCGCTGTAGCCGAAATCCGCAGTCAATGTGCCTGGCCTGTCTCCCATATAAAGTATTACTCTTGCATAGGGAGCGCCGAGGATATCAACCAGCTGCGCATTCTCAAGATGGTAATCGAAGCTCTTTTCAAGCTCGGGTATGCCATCCTGTGAAAGCTCTATGCTGAAAGCATTGCTGACTGAGCAAAATACCAGATATTCATCATGAACGGAGATATTGCCGTTCTTTTTTATGTATTCCCTTGTCTCTGCGATAGTATCCGGCACCCAACTGAAGAGATCATTCTCGGTTATAACGCCGTCCTTGTCTATACTGAAGCTTAGATTGCATTTTTCTCCGAAGCTGCTTCCAATATTACCGCGGTAGTCATCGAAGTACACGTTCAGCCTTGAAGACGGCTTAGGCTTGAATACATTAACGCTGTAGCGTATTTCCTTATTGGCGTATTCCAGCTCTTTTTCCGTAATACCAAGCTGTTTAAGCTCCGAAAGATATTTTTCAT